>NZ_JBEFAK010000020.1:0-184505 GCF_040137845.1 Nonomuraea sp. B19D2
GATCGAACGGGTGCCCAGCATCGCCGCCCGCTGGTCCGCGCCCACCCGGTCAACCCCGGGCAGGCCATGCAGGAAAGCTCGCAACGCCGTCTCCGAAGACGTCACGTCCGCGAGCGAGGTAGTCACAGTTGACACCATCACAGCATCGCCGACCACGCCCTAGAGCTCCAAACCGGACCGCCTTAGACCCCTGGCGCCCATGCCTAGGGCATGGCGTACGCGGCTCCGCGCCGGAGATAAGGCATCCACCCGATGTGGGAGGCGGGGCCTTAGCCCGAGTCTTAAAGGTGTCAGCAAGAAGCACGAAATTTCAGGAGACACCCCATGCACCACGAGCTTGAGTACGAGCTCATGAAGAGCACCATGCGAGAGCTGCGCAAGGCCGCCGCCGAGCACCGGCTCGTACGCGAGGCGGAGCAGGCCAACAAGGCCGAGCGCCGCTCGGTCTTCGGCAAGCGTCGTTCCTCATGACCACCCCACGAGAGCCCGGCCGCCACCTCCCTTGTGGCCGGGCCTCGATGCCTCCTTAAAGGCAGTCCCATAAAAGCGTCGAAAGTAATCGAACGGGCATGACATGCTGGATGACATGCGGGGACGTTCTGTCAGTCCTGTCTTCGTCGGGCGGGAAGAGGAGCTGGCGGCTCTGTCTGAAAGCTTCGACGAGGCACGAAAAGGCACGGTGACGTCCGTCCTGCTCGGCGGCGAGGCCGGGGTCGGCAAGACCAGGCTCGTCCAGCGTTTCGCCGAGCAGTGCCAGGCCGGCGGCGCGCACGTGCTGTTCGGCGGGTGCGTGGAGCTGTCCACGGAGGGCCTGGCCTACGCGCCGTTCACCGCCGCGCTCCGGCAGCTCGTCAGGGAGCAGGGACCGGCCGCCGTCGCCGGGCTGCTGCCGGACGGGGCCGAGCGCGATCTGGCCCGGCTGCTGCCCGAGTTCGGCGAGCCGAGCGGCGACGGTGAGACCGACACCGGTCGCGCCCGGCTCTTCGAACAGTTCCTCACCCTCCTCGAGCGCCTCGCCGCCGTCCGTCCCACCGTCCTCGTCATCGAGGACATCCACTGGGCCGACCGGTCCAGCCGCGACCTCATCGCCTTCCTCAGCCGCAACCTGCACGCCCCGCAGGTGCTGATCCTCATGACCTACCGCTCCGACGACCTGCACCGCCAGCACCCGCTCAGGCCGGTCCTCGCCGAGCTGGGCAGGGTCAACGGCGTGCACCGGCTCGACCTGCCCCGCCTGTCGAGGGACGAGGTCGCCCAGCAGATGGCCGGCATCCTCGGCGTGGTGCCTGAATACGCCAAGGTCCAGAAGGTCTACGAGAGCAGCGAGGGCATCCCGCTGTTCGTGGAGGCCATGCTGGAGGGCGGCGAGGACTGCACGTTCCCCGAGTCCCTGCAGGACCTCATTCTCAACTCCGTCGAGCGGCTGCCCGAGGAGACCCAGCGCGTGCTGCGCGTCGCCGCCGCCGGCGGCATCCGGGTCAGCCACAAGCTGCTGGCCGCCGTGAGCGGCCTGTCCGACGTCGAGCTGGAGACCGCGCTGCGCCCCGCCATCGCGGGCAACGTCCTGCAGATCGCCGACAACCGCGCGTACGTCTTCAGGCACTCCCTCATCCGCGAGGCCGTGCACGACGAGCTGCTGCCCGGCGAGCACCAGCGCCTGCACGCCAGGTTCGCCGAGGAGATCTCCAAGGACCGCGGGCTCGTCCCGCCCGGCCGCGCCGCCGTCGAGCTGGCACACCACTGGTACGGCGCCCGCAACGACACCTGGGCGCTGATCTCCGCGTGGGAGGCGGCGCAGAAGTCGTTCAAGGCGTTCGCCTACACCGAGGCCGTCCCGCTACTCGAACGCGTGCTCATGCTCTGGGACCGGGTGCCCGACGCGCCTGAGCTCATCGGGGCCGACCACACCGCCGTGCTGGAACGGGCCTCCGAGGCCGCGAACTCCGGCGGCGACGTGGACAAAGGCGCGAAGTTCGTCAAGGCCGCCCTGTCGCAGCTGGACGAGTCGAAGGAGCCGGTCCGCGTCGCGCAGCTCATCGTGCGGCGGGCCGCGTTCAAGAACTCCAAGGGCCAGCTCGGCGTCATCGAGGACCTCAGGCACGCGCTGCGGCTCGTGCCCGAGGACGGCCTCGACCGGGGCGACGTCGTCACGGTGCTGAGCCGCCATCTCATGCTGAGAGGCGAGATCGCGGAGGCGAACGAGCTGATCGCCGAGGGCCTGCACCTGGTAAGGGAGCACGGCGACCGTTGTCTCGAAGCCGACCTGCTGATGAACCGGGCGCTCGGCCACTCGCTCAACGGCGAGATCGAGTCCACCATCGCCCTCAACGAGCAGGCGCTGGCGATCGGCACGGCGGAGGGCTCGGGCCGCCTGATCACGAGGGCGATCGGCAACAACATCGACGCGCTGATCGACATGGGCCGCCACGAGGAGGCGCTGCGCCTGGCCCAGCACGGCTGGAAGCTGGCCAAGAAATACGGCAGGCTGCGCGGCAGCGGCCTGTTCATCAAGAACAACTGGGCCGAGGTGCTGGAGTCGCTCGGCCGCTGGGACGAGGCCATCGAGATCATCGAAGGCGCGCTCAGCCACGGCCCCGTCCTGCGCAACAGATACACCATGCTGCGCACGCGCGCCGACATCGCGCTGGCCAGGGGTGAGGTGCAGCTCGTCGAGGGCATCCTGTCCGAAGTCGGCGTGCTGAAGGACCGCCCGGAGGAGTTCGTCCAGGACATCATCAGCAACGCCCGCCTGCACATCGGCTGGCACCTGCTCCGGGGCGAGCCGGGGGCGGCGCTGGCCGTGGCCGAGCGGGTGCTGGCCCACCCGCAGTCGAGCAAGGCCATGCTGAGCTGGCGGCTGCTCGCCCTGCTCCGCGTGGTCTGCGACGCCACCGAGGCCATCGAGCCCGACAGGGCGGCGACGGTACGCGAGCACGCCGCCGAGGTGGCGGCCGAGCTGTCGGTCATCGGGCCGGTCGCAGAGGCGTACCGGCTGTCCTACAGCGGCGACTTCGACGCCGCGGCGGCGGCCTGGGAGCGGCTCAACCGCCCGCACAACCAGTCCAAGGCCCTGCTGCGGGCGGCCGCCGCGAGCGCCCGCGGGGGCGACCGCGAGGGGGCGGCGGCCCGGCTGAAAGTGGCGCTCCCGCTGGCCCAGGCCCTGCGCGCGACCCCGCTGATCGAGGAGATCGAGGCCCTGTCGCGCCGGGTGGGCGGGGTCCAGCCGGCACAGGAGCCCTCCGAGCTCCTGACGCCGCGCGAGCTCGAGGTGCTGCGGCTGGTGACGCAGGGCAGGACCAACCGGGACATCGCGGCCGAGCTGTTCATCTCGGCGAAGACAGTGAGCGTGCACGTGTCCAACATCCTGGGCAAGCTCGGCGTCACCACCCGGGGCGAGGCCGCCGCCGCAGCCCACCGGCTGTCCCTGCTGTCCTCTTAGGGCGCGCGCCTCAGCCGGCGACCCGGCTCAGACGAGCGCCTCGGCGAGCAGCACGACGCCGAACACCGCGAACGCCGCGGCGGCCCCGTACCGGATGATCTTCTCCGGCAGGTGCTTGCCCAGCAGCCGTCCCACCAGGATGGCCAGCGCGTCCGCCGCCACCATGCCGACGGTCGAGCCGATCCAGGTGCCGACCCAGCCGTGCTGCGTCGCCAGCGTGATGGTGGCCAGCATGGTCTTGTCGCCCAGCTCGCTCAGGAAGAACGCCACGGTCACCGCGACCAGGGCGTTCCTGGTGGTGCGCTGGGCCTTCTTCGCCTCGTCCTCGGTCAGCTCGTCACCGCGCAACGTCCACCCGGCGAACCCGAGAAAGGCCAGCCCCGCCACCACCGAGATGGCCGTCGTCGGCAACGCGTCCCCGATGAGGCCGCCCACGGCGACGCTGAGAAGGTGCACGACGGTCGTGGCGATCGTGATGCCCGCGAGCACGGGCCAGATCTTGAAACGGGTTGCGAACGTCATCGCCATGAGCTGGCTCTTGTCGCCCAGCTCGGCCACGAAAATGGCGGCGAGACTGATCCAGAAGGCTTCCAACGATCCCCTTCCGCGCGGCCGGGGCCGGAAGCGGGACCCGGGGAGTTTTCGGGCACGACTTCGGCCCGGCAGCGTCTTGTCAGATGGCTACCAGGCCGAAGGTCTCGTCCGCCCGTGAAGGCCCGCGTGACCGGGCGCGGGGAAGCGCCAGTGTGTCGATCACGCGATTGGGACTACTCCCCCTCGGTAATTCCAACCAACCATAACAGCCCGTGTCGGGCGCCTATTCCGCCAGGGAGCACCCGACCAGCACGGGCTCGTTGACCAGCGTGACCCCGAACTTCTCCCGCACCCCGTCCCTGACCTCCCTCGCCAGCGCGAGCAGGTCACCGGTGGTGGCGACGCCGTCGGGGTTGGTCAGCGCCAGGGTGTGCTTGGTGGAGATGCGTACCGGCCCGCGTTCGTACCCCTTCGGGTAGCCCGCCTGCTCGATCAGCCACGCGGCGGGCACCTTGACCGACCCGTCCGGCAGCTCCCAGCGCGGATGCCCAGGAGCGCGGGCCGCCAGCTCCTCCGCCTCCTCGGGCGGCAGGATGGGGTTGGTGAAGAACGAGCCGGCGCTGCGCGTGTCGGGATCGTCCGGGTCGAGCACCATGCCCTTGCCGCGCCGCAGCGCGAGCACGGCCTCTCGGGCCTGCGCGAGCGGCACCCGGCCGCCGACCTCCGTGGACAGCCTCTTTGCCAGCTCCTCGTACGCCACCGGGCCGGACCTCTCCGAAATCTCCAGCGCGTACGTCACCGCCAGCACCACATACCGCGCCAGGTCGCGCTTGAAGGCGCTGTCACGGTAGGAGAACTGGCACTGCCGCGCCTCCAGATCCACCACCTGCCGGGTGCGGCGATCATAAGCACGAACGCACCGGACGGTCTGGGACACTTCCTGGCCGTACGCGCCGACGTTCTGGATGGGTGCCGAGCCGACCAGCCCGGGGATCCCCGACATGCACTCGATGCCCGACCAGCCCTCGGCCACGGCGCGGGCGACCAGCGGGTCCCAGTTCTCCCCCGCCTCGACCGTGATCAGCACCTGCTCGCCGTCGCGCGAGACGGCCACGCCCTGGGTCGAGACCTTGATGACCAGCCCGTCGAACCCCTCGTCGGACACCACGACGTTGCTGCCCCCGCCGAGCACCAGGGTGGGCACCGCGTTCATGTCCGCCTCGGCCACCAGGGACACGAGGCGTTCCGCCGTATCCGCTTCGGCGAAGTCGCGGGCGGGGCCGCCAAGGCGCAGCGTGGTGTACGGCGCAAGCATCTCCATGGGCAACTAGCTTATGAGGTGCCCATTATGTGAAGCACGGCGTCGTAGTTGCGCCGGGACTCCCGTTCCTCGTAGTCGGCGTCGACGTCGTGTGCTCCCAGGCGCGCCACCGGCAGGGGCTCCTCGGGGACGACCAGCTCTCCGTGGAGGGCGAGCGAGAGCTCCAGATCGGCGTTCCTGCCGTAGTTGGCGTCCTCGGGCAACACCCCCAGCGCCGCGGACCGGCGTACGGCCATGAGCTCCCCGGTGAGCGCCCGCGCCCTGCCCGGCTCCGCCGCCTGCCGCCGGGCGCCCTCCGCGAGCTCCACGCCCCGCCGGGCGCCCTCGGCGAGCTCCACGCCCCGCCACCCGGCCGCCACAGCGCCCTCCGCGACGGCCGCGACCAGCGGGGTCAGCGCGTCGCCGCGCAGCACGATGTCCGTGTCCATCAGCACGTGGACTTCCGCCTCGTCGAGCCGCAGCAGCTTGGTACGGCACTCGCCCCAGGTCGCCGTGCCCCCTCGCCAGTGCGGCAGCTCAGTGACGTGCCACACGGCGATCCGGTCCGGATACCGGTCGGCCAGCTCGTCCAGCACGCCGCCGGAGCCCTCGATGTCGCCCAGGTCGAGAGCGAGCACCCGCGCGTTCGTGTGGTCGATGACCGACTGCACGCTCTTCCTGACGTCCACGGGCCAGCCGTCGACGAGCAGGCTCACGCTGACGGTGACGTCCTTGGTCTCCATGCGCTGACGTTCCAGGTCGATGCCGAGCGCGTCGAGACGGTTGGTGGCCAGCGTGCCGTCCCAGGTGCGCTGGGCGTGCACCATGGCCTCACCCGTGTCGCCCTGTTGGCTGGGGTCCCCGGAGAAGCCCAGCTCGGCGGCGGGATTGAGCCGAGCATGGGCACCTCTGGGCCGCACCCCCGCCGTCCCGACCCCGGTCGCCCCAGTGTTCTCTCCGGCCCCGGTCCCGGCGCTCGCGCCGCCCGCCGTGTCCCGCCCGGTGCCGGAGCTCCCCGCCACCTGCCCGGCCCGCAGGGGCCGCAGGTGCGCGGGCGGCTTGGCATCGGTCACGGCGGAGACCGGAATCGATCGAACCGTGGGCCAGACCTGTCGCGCAGCTTCCTTCATAAGCAAACGCGCTACCCGATACCCGCCCGGAATATCATCCCGGTCAGGACAGCTGGACCACCGCCCGGGCCTTGGACAACACCTCCGCGTCGCCCGACTTGGCGGTGAGCCCGATGACCACCTGCTTGTCCTCGAGCTTCTCCTCCACCACCCCGCTCACCGTGACGGTCGCCCCCTGGTCGTCATCGGGTACGACCACCATGGACGAGAACCGCACCCCGAAGTCCACGACCGCCCCAGGATCCCCGACCCAATCCGTGACGAACCGCCCGGCCTGCGCCATCGTGTACATCCCATGCGCGATCACGTCGGGCAGCCCCACCATCTTGGCGAACCGCTCGTTCCAGTGGATCTGGTTGAAGTCGCCCGAGGCCCCGGCATACATCACCAGGTTGAGCCGGCGCACGTTGTAGTCCACGGCCGGGATCTCCTGCCCGACCTCCACCTGGTCGTACTTCACCGTGGCAGTCATCTCAACCGGCCCCTCCACGCTCGACGATCGTGTTGTAGGTCACGCAGACCGGCTCGCCACCGACGGTCGTCACGTCGCTCCTGATCGTCAGCAGCTCGTTGCGCCCGGCTGTGCGGATGTCGGTGATCGTCGCGGTCATGACGAGCTCGTCCCCGGCGCACACCGGCCGCACGTACTCGAAGCGCTGCTCGCCGTGGACGACCATGGCGAGGTTCAGCCCGAGGTCGGGATCGACCAGCGCCTCGCCGCCGCTCTGCAGGCTGAACACGATGGGGAACGTGGGCGGCGCGATCACATCGGGGTACCCGGCGGCCTGGGCGGCCTCCTTGTCCCGGTAGAGCGGGTTGTTGTCACCGATCGCCGCCGCGAATTCCTTGATCTTCACCCGGCAGACCTCGTACGGGGCGCTGGGCGGATAGGTCCTGCCCACGAAGTCACGGTTCAAGGCCATCAGTGCTCCCTCGTATGTCTCCCACGAGCGCTGCTGAGGCCGACGGTAACAGAACAAGGTTCGGCTGTCGCCGCTGATTATCTTGATTTTGCCGATCTTCTCGCCCCACCCGATCACCCCCGCAGTGCGGCCGGGTCGTGAGGCGGCGGGACCCACATGCAGACACGACAAACCGGCGCCCCGTGGCAGGACGCCGGTTGTGCGATATGGGAGGCAAGCCGGGCGGAAGCCCTGCCCGGAGACCTAGCGGGTCTCGCGGTGCGCGCGGTGGCAGCGGCAGTTGGGGCAGTACTTCTTCAGCTCAAGCCGATCCGGGTCGTTACGCCGGTTCTTCCGCGTGATGTAGTTGCGGTGCTTGCACTCCTGGCAGGCCAGCGTGATCTTCGGCCTAACGTCGGTGGCAGCCACTTGGGAGTGCCTTTCTACGTTCGGGACATGGACACGCCCGTACCCAGGTCGGTCGACCTGGGGATGGGCAGTAGCGGAGGCCGGACTTGAACCGGCGACACAACGATTATGAGCCGTTTGCTCTGCCTGACTGAGCTACTCCGCCTTTGGGCCGGTAAGGATCCCAGCCCCGTAGAGGATACCCGACGCGGCGAGCACATTCGTAACTCGCCCGAACGGGTGGGGTGCTCCCAGTATGCCTCAGGAACCCCCGACAACCGAAATCCATTAACAGCCGGCGCCGTCCACCCCCGAACGGCCCGGATCACCTCAAGCCATGGCGAAGGTCAGCGTAGCAGCGAGCGGCGAGGGGCGCGAAACCCCAAGCGCCCGCACACGCGGGAGATCACAGGGCACCCGCACCAGGAGCGTGCTGTGATCCCGGCCATGACTACGGCGCCACTCTTCGATGAGCGAGCCATCGCGGAGAAGTCACAGAAACGGGAAACGCCCGACTCCGCGCTCCTGCGGGTCGGGCGTTCATCCTGATCAGTATGCGAGCCCCCAAACGGAATCGAACCGTTGACCTTCTCCTTACCATGGAGACGCTCTGCCGACTGAGCTATAGGGGCCTGTCCGGCGCTGCGGACAGGTGTAACCATACACGGCACTCACCGATGATGCGAACTCGTTCTGGCCTCCGCGCACTCCTCCGCCCGGCGCCGCACCGGCAACTCGATGACCTCGCACAGATCCGCCAGATCGACGTGCCCGGCGACCTCCGCGACAGAGGTGCAGTCGGCGACCACCCACCCGTGCCGGCGCACCCGCAGCACCTGCCGCCCGCCATGCACCAAGCCCACGACCTCGTATCCGTCGAGGCCGACCCATCGCCTTTCCATAGCGGCACAGAGTATCCGCCGGGTCTCTCAATTTTTGCCACGCCACACGCGTTACCGGCATACCAAATCGGTTCAGAGCCGATAGAAGCCCGCGAAGTCCTTCTTCCACGCGATGTCGTCGACGCGCACCACGGCACCGGTCTCGGGGGCGTCCATCATCTTCCCGCCACCGAGATAGATGCCTACATGGTGCGTTTTAACTCCCCTTTTGGTCATTTTCCCGAAGAAGACCAGATCCCCGGGCATGGCCGCCGAGACCCTGCGCATCCGCCGTACGTGATCATTGGTGTTCCCCGGCCCCAGCACATCCGACCCGTGCGCCAGCGCGTACACCCACCGCGCGAACCCCGAGCAGTCGAGCCCGCGCGTCCGCGCGGCCGAGCAGGGCCTGATCTTCCCCCGATAACCCTCGCAGGTCCCGGTCGACGGCCCCGGCTCCGCGCCATGGCCGCCGCCCCACGAGTACACGATCCCGCGCTGCTCGATCTGGTACGCGATCCGCACGATCTTCGCCGGCACGTGCCGCCCGAGTGGCACGGAGGCCGTGGCGCCCGCCAGGACCAGCACCGCCACCACGGCCGCCGATCGCCACCGCCTCATCCCGACCCCCGACAGCTCTCCACGGCTCCCAGGAATCCATCATGCCTTATGCCGATTTATGCCGATTTGGGGGTTTCATCCGGCCTTGAGGGTGAGCTTCACCGACCCCACCGTGACGTACATCCCGACCGTGCCCTTCGACCTGGACGGCTTGGTGGTGATCGTGAACGTCACCTTCTGCCCCCGCGCCAGCTCCCCGACCCGGCACAGCACCGCCGTACCGCTGAACTTGCACCCGGGCGCCTTCACCACGCGCTGCCCGCCGAACGTCCGCCCCGACACCTTCACGTCCTTGACGGGGTGCGGGCCCGTGTTCGAGACGGTCACCGTGTACGACTTCCTGTTCCTGGCCGCCCCTGAGACCGTGACCTCGGCCGGCGGGTTGGCCAACTCCTTCAGCCGGGACTCGGAGCCGTTGAACGAGTTCTGGCCGCCGGCCAGCGTGCCCTTGTCGGCCGACTGCCAGAACGTGTGCCTCTTCCAGCTCTTCGGCAGCCCGCCGGGATCGTCGCCCCAGCGGGCGATCCAGAGGGGGTTGGACTTGAGCTTGCCGGAGTTGCCCGTGCAGGTCTGCCACCAGCTCGTGGTGGTGTAGATGATCGCGTGGCGGCCGGTCGCCTCACGGTACTTCTTGGTGAAGTCCTTGATCCAGGTGACCATGTCCTCGGTGGACAGGTCATAGCAGTTGTTCTTGCCGTTCTTGTCCTTGTACGGGTTGTCCTCGATATCGAGCACTCCCGGGAGTGTTTGGCCGTCGCTGGTCCAGTTGCCGCCGTTCTGGAGGAAATAGTCGGCCTGGGCTGCCCCGTCGGATTCGTGCGGCTGCGCAAAGTGATATGCCCCCCGGACCAGCCCCGCGTTCGCGGCGCCGCCGTACTGCGCGTCAAAACGCGGGTTCCGGTAGTTCGTTCCCTCGGTGGCCTGGACGAACGCGAACTTCCCGCCCCGTGAGGCCACGCTTTCCCAGTCGACGTCGCCCGTCCAGTTACTGACGTCGACCCCGGGAACGCCATCGGCCGCCTCGGCGACCCCGCCCATCCCTAAGGCGGCAATTACCGCGAATAACCAAAGACGTTTCACGCGGCAGATCATTGCGGAGCCGCACACAGCGCCGCAAGTCCCGAAATATCCACTGCTTTCGACGTATCGACGCAATAGACCGCCCCGAGGCCCAACGGCCGTGCCCCTGCCACCCACTCATGCCACCGCTCGTCGCCGAGCTCGGCGTCGCCGTGTATCGCGTGCCGCACCCGCCGCTCGTACCGGCGCCTGGCCAGCTCGGGCGGCACCTCGCACCAGACCTCGCGCACCTCCGTCGCCGCCTGGACGCCGGCCCGCTCCAGCCCGGCGAGCACCACCGGCCGCAGCGGCGCCAGCCACGGGCTTTCCAGCACCGCGCCACGCCCGGCGCTCGCAAGCAGCGTCCACAGACTCTCCCCGGCGGCGGTGCCCAGCCGCCTGCTCCACTCCCGCTCCGCCACCCCGGGAGGCCGTTCGAGCATGTCGGCCAGCGTCTCCTTGAGGTCGTCCTTGCTGAAGACCGGCAGGCCGAGCGCCCGTCCCAGTTCCCGCGCGAGCGTGGTCTTGCCCGCCCCGGGCAACCCGTTCACCAGCACCACCAATCGGCACATGGCCCAGCATGGTGTCAGAAGCGGCCGAAAATCTTCCAGGCAACCGGAAAACCGCACCTCAGCCCCCTGAAATTCGCCGTCAGCGGCAACGGCGCGAGACGGCGTTTTCGCAGGTAGTGGCGGTTTATGAACGTCATGTTCGCGTTTGCCAAAGCGGATTTGGGCTGCGCAAACTTGGTTCGATCCTCAATCGCGCCCCCGACCAGGGGTTTCTTCGCCATGCCCGGAGGAGGGCGACCATGATCCATGCCCGGGGACTGACCCGAGTGTTCAAAGTCAAAAAGGAGCGGGTGGAAGCCGTACGCGGCATCGACCTGGACGTGGAGGAAGGCCAGCTGGTCGCCTTCCTCGGCCCGAACGGCGCGGGCAAGTCCACCACGCTGCGCATGCTCACCACCCTCCTGCCGCCCACCTCGGGCACCGCCACGGTGGCGGGTCACGACGTGGCCAAGCACCCGGCGGGCGTGCGCGCCCGTATCGGCTACGTGGGCCAGCGCAACAGTGCGGGAGAGAGCTTCCGCGTCCGCGACGAGCTCGTCACCCAGGGCCGCTGCTACGGCCTCACCGCCAAGCAGGCCGCAACTCGTGCCGACGAGCTGCTCGACCTGCTCGATCTCACGCCGCTGGCCCGGCGGGCGCCAGGCACGCTCTCGGGCGGCCAGCGCCGCCGCCTGGACATCGCGCTCGGCCTCATCCACCGGCCCGACCTGCTGTTCCTGGACGAGCCCTCGACCGGCCTCGATCCGAAGAGCCGTGCGGACATCTGGCAGCACATCCTCCGGCTGCGGAAGGCGTACGGGACGACTCTGGTTCTGACCACCCACTACCTGGAGGAAGCCGACAACATGGCCGAACGCGTGGTGATCATCGACAACGGCCGGATCATCGCGGACGGCACCGCCGAGCAGCTCAAGAACGACCTGGCCGGCGACCACATCACGATCACCACCAGCACGGAGGAGGAGGCGCGCAGGGCCGCCGGGATCGGCGGAGGCAGCGCGGAGGGCACGACCGTGCGCCTACGGGTCCCCAACGCGGCCGCGGCCCTCCCCGACCACCTCAGAACCCTGGACGGCTCCGGCATCAAGGTCATCACCGCTGAGACCGCCCGTCCGACCCTCGACGACGTGTTCCTCGCTCTTACCGGGAGAAGCCTCACCGATGACGACATTCCTGCGTGACACCGCCACCGTCTTCAGCCGCGAGTTCAGGCCGGTCGTGCGCGAGCCCGTCGGCCTGCTCTTCGAGATGGGGCAGCCGCTGCTGTTCCTGTTCCTGTTCGGGTCGCAGCTCGATGGGGCCGTCGGGTCGTCGTGGCAGTGGTTCGTGCCGGGGATCCTGGTCATGATGTGCCTGACGGGCCCCATGGGCGCCGGCTACACGCTGCTGGTCGAGCTGATCGGCGGCTCGATGGAACGCATGCTGGTCACCCCGCTCAACCGCACGGCGATGCTGGTGGGCCGCACCATGAAGGCCATGGTCGTGCTCCTGGCGCAAGCCGTGCTGATCGTGCTTCTGGCCCTCCCCCTGGGCTTCGACCTGCATGTGGCCGGCGTCCTGGCCGGCCTGGCCCAGCTGATCGTCTTCAGCGTCGGCCTGGGCGCGTTCTCGTTCGTCCTGGCCATCAAGTCGGCGCCCAGCGGCACGCTCTTCTACATCGTCAGCCAGTCGGTCCTCTTCCCGCTGCTGCTCCTGTCCGGGGTGCTGCTCCCCATGGAGACGGCCCCGGCCTGGCTACGCGGGCTCGGGTACGTCAACCCGGTCACGTACGTCGTCGACGCCCAGAGAGCACTCTTCGCCGGCAACCTGACAAGCCCCTCGATCCTCTACGGCACCGTCGCCGCCTGCGCGATAGCCGCGATCGGCCTGTATCTGGGCAACCGCGCCATGCGCCAGGGCGTCTGAGACCCTTGAGGGGTGACTCATCTGACGGTCCCCTGGATCCCCGTACGGCACCGGCTCGACGTGGTCCGCTCCCAGAAGCTCCCGCCCCTGGACAAGACCACGTCGGCGTTCGCCTTCGTCTCGGACCAGACCGGCAGAACCCTCATGACCTGCGTGGACAAGGAGGGCCGCGGCTGGGACATCCCCGGCGGCCACCTCGAACCCGGCGAAACGGCGAGCGAAGCCGCGGCCCGGGAGCTGTATGAAGAGACCGGCCTGCGCCTGCCCGTTTCCGCCCTGTCCCACTTCGCCTGGCAGCGCATCGAGCTCCTGGACGCCGCCCCCGCCGACTACCGTTACCCGCCTCTGACGTACATGGCGATGTTCAGGGTCCGTCTCCCCCACCCGGGCCCGCCGACCCGGCCACCGGCGGGCTCGGAGAGCAGCAGCGCGGCCTGGCTGCCGCCGTCCGAGATCAACCGGCTCTGCCCCGACCGCACCTGGCTGTCCCTCCTGGACGGAGCGGGCCCGCTCTAGAACCCGCCGCCCACCTGCTCACCGCCGAGCTCACCGTGCGCGAACCGGCCTACGTGGTGGCCGTGGCAGGAGGCGGGCTGGGCGGCATCGGCGCCCTCCCGGTAGCCGCTGGCCTGGGTGTCGAACAGGTGGGCGTACCGGTTGCCCATGGAGATGAGCTCCTGGTGTGTCCCCTGCTCGACGATCCGGCCGTCGCCGAGCACCACGATCAGGTCCGCGTCGCGGACCGCCCCGAGCCGGTGGGAGACCAGCAGGCTGGTGCGGCCCGCGCGGTGCTCCCGCAGCCGCCGATGGATCTCGTACTCGGCCTGCGCGTCCAGGCCGGAGCTGGGCTCGTCGAGGATGAGCAGGTCGCGGCGCTCGCGCACCAGCGCGCGGGCCAGGGCCAGGCGTTGCCACTGGCCTCCGGAGAGCATCACGCCGGCCTGCGGGTCGTCGTCCTCGGGGCCGAAGAAGATGCGGCTGAGCATGGTGTCGTAGCCCCGGGGCAGTGCCTTGACGGTTTCGTGCGCGCCCGCCATCTCGGCGGCGGCCTGGATCCTGGCGCGGTCGGACATAGCCTCGATCTCGCCCACGCCGATGTTCTCCGCCGCGGTCAGGTCGTAGCTCATGTAGTCCTGGAACAGCACGCCCATCCTGGCGCGCAGCTCGGCGGGTGGCACGTCGCGGATGTCGATGCCGTCCCAGAGGATCGCGCCGCGGGACGGATCGTAGAAGCGGCACAGCAGCTTGATCAGCGTGCTCTTGCCGGCTCCGTTGAGTCCCACCAGCGCGACGGAGGCGCCGTGGGGGATCGTCAGGTCCACCCCTCGCAGCACCCAGGGATGGCTCTCGTCGTACCTGAACCACACGTCGCGGAGCTCGATGCCGCGGCGCAGCGCGGGCAGCGCCGCCGGCTCCCCGGGCGTCGGCAGGTCGCCGGGCAGTGCCATCACCCGTTCGTGGTGGGCGAAGAGGAGCAGCGCCTGGCGTGCGTTCGCGGCGTTGTCCACGGTGGCGACCAGCGCGGACTGTGTCCCGGCCACGGCGGCGGCGAAAGCGGTCACGTCGCCGAGAGTGAGCCGGCCGGCCAGGGCTGAGTACACCGCCCAGAGCAGCCCGGCGCCGCTGACCGCGGCGGAGAGCGCCGCGAGCGCCGACTGCGTGAACGCCTCCCGCCGGTCCAGCCGCCGCTCTCCTGCCTGCACGACGGCCAGCTCGCCGAGTATCCGGCGCTTGAGGAAGTCGCCGAGCCCGAAGAGCCGGACCTCCTTGGCGGCCTCCACATCGGTGATCAGGGAGGAGTAGAAGATCTGCCGCCGAGCCGCTGCGGACTGCCCGGCGATCATCTTGATCCGCCGCTTCTCCAGGGACATCCGCGCCGCGAGGATGGGCAGCGCCGCGAGCGCCACCAGGCCCGCCATGAGCGGGCTCAGCACGGCGAGGGCGACGAGGAGCCCGGCGAGGGAGATGACGTTGCGTCCGAGGTCGAACAGGCCCGAGGTGATCGGCCCCATCGCGTTGCCCGTCGCCTGCGCGGCCATGCGCAGTTCGTCGAGGAACACCGGGTTCTCGAACCGGGACAGGCCGTGGAACTCGTTCACCCGCGCGTACAGGCGTTCCTGCAGCAACAGGTCCAGCCGGCGGTCCGACTCGGCCCGCAGGTAGCCGGTCAGGTGCGGCAGCACCCCCGCGACCAGCCCCAGCACGACGAGTCCTGCGACCGGCGGCAGCACGCGTTCCGGCTGGCCCGTCGTCAGCCCGTCGACCAGCATCTTGGTCGCCCACACGGTGCCCGTGGGCAGCAGGCCGGACAGAACCGTGGCCCCCAGCTGGGACGCCGCCAGCACCGGCCCGGCCTGCCAGCACAGCAGCGCCAGGGTCGCGGCGCGCCGCAGCGGGCCGCGCTCGGCGTCCGGGGGCTCGGTCACGTCGCCGGCACCACGGCGGCGAGGTCGTCCAGATCCGTGTCGGCGGCCACGATCCTGCCGTCCTGGTCGGCCCTCAGGAACGTCGGGAACGCCTGGATGCCGAGAGCGTGCACGATGCGGAGCGCGTCATCGCCCGTGACGACGCCCGCCACGCCGCCCAGCACTTCGATCAGGTCGCCGGCCTCATCTGCGTCGCCGGCGATGACCGCCAGGGCGGTCTGGTCCTTGGCCTCCACCGCGAACTGCGGCGCGCGTTCGTGACAGGTGTCGCAGCTGACGTCGAAGAACCCCACGAGCCGCGGCCCGGCCATGTCCTGCGGGAGCGTGCGCCCGACCAGCACGCCGGGATCGTACGGCATGAGCGTCGTCGACGTCCCCGCGAGGCGCTGCAGCTCGGCTGTGTGCTCACGGAGCCGGCGCAGCACGGCCAGCGTGAGCACCAGGTCGAACAGGCACAGCATGCCGACCAGCACGACAGCGGCGATCAGAAAAGGCATCGGACAACCCCTATTCAGGCGGTGAACAGCTCCAACAGGTCGTCGAGGCGCACCACGAGCAGAGCGCCCACGGCGGCGGCGACGAGCGCGAGCGCGACACCGGCCGGATGCGCCGGGGACGCACCAGCTACGGCCCAGGCGGCGAGCCCGATGCCGCCGGCCGTCAACAGGACGAGATTGCGGATCACGTGTGGCCGGCCGAGCGGCGTGACGGACGCGCCGAAGCACCGGCATGGCGCCTGCCGCCCCCGGCGCAGGGCGGCGAGGATGCCGCCGGTCAGTACGGCGAGCGTCCCCACGGCGGCCGCGAACCCCAGCGGTGCGGTCCACGGGAGCGCCAGCAGGACGACCGCCGCGGCCTCCGCCGCCACCAGGGCGTGCGCGGCCATGGCGGACACGGTTCGCGGCAGGATCCCGAGGACCACGATCGAGGACACGTACTCGTCGTACGCCGACCGGCCGCGGACCTTCCCCGCGATCGCGACCGCGAAGACGGCGGCCAGCAGCGCCCGGCACGTGATCATGAGATACAGCACGTCGTCACCCTCGTGTTCGGGGGCCGGCGGCGGCGGTGGACGCCCGCCGCCGGCTCGCGTGTGCTACCTAGCCACCGCAGATTCTGAACGCGTAGCAGGACCCGCAGCGGGTCGTGCCGCCGGCGGTCGTGCAGATCTTCCTGAAGTCGGAACGCTCCCTGCAGTAGCAGTGCACGTACCACTCGGCGGCCGCCTTGGCGGACGCCTTCGGCACCAGCCGGTCGAGAATCCTGTCGCCGAGCTTGCCCAAGACAGCAGTCATGTTCGCTCCTTGTGTAGCGATGCGGTCAGGCCGAAACGCTATTCGGGGGAGATACAGCGGCCGATACAGCCGCTCTATACCTGGGCGGTGAGCAGCCTCTCCAGCACCGGATCCCGCCGCATCGCCGGATCCGCGAAGAGCTCCTCGGCCCTTCGGGCGTCCTCCGCGGCACGCGGATCGCCCGACGCCGCGCGGGCCCTGGCGAGCTGGCGGGTGCAGGCGGCGTAGCCGTACGCGTCACCGATCTGGGCGGTCAGCTCCATGGCCCTGGCCAGGTCGGCTTCGGCCGCGGCGGGGACACCGCACCGCAGCCGGATCTCGGACCTGCTGAGCAGCACCTCCCACTCGTCCTCCCTGTTGCCGGTCTGCTCGCAGCGGGCCAGCGCCTCATCCAGCGCGGCCAGCGCCTTGTCCCGGTGGTCGAGCAGGCAGTAGGCACGGCCGAGTGCCGCCAGTGTGATGCTCTCGCCGGCCAGGTCGCGATCGGCCTTGCGGACCGTCAGGCACCGTTCGAAGCGATCGGCCGCCTCGGTGTACCTGCCCAGCTGGAGCAGGACCTCGCCCAGGTTGTGGCTGACCAGTCCGACGCGTTTCGACCCGTGCGCCTTGAGCAGCCGCAGGCTCGCGCTGATATGGCCGAGTGCCGCGCTGAGATCGCCGGTCTGCATGCGCAGCCAGCCGAGGTTGTGCAGCGCCATGCCTTCCTCCTCGCGGTCGCCCAGGTCGCGCCAGAGCTCGGGAGCCCGCCGCAGCAGGCTGTCGGCCTCCTGGACCTGGCCGGCCCGCCATTCCAGGAGCCCCAGTGTCGCGAGCGTGGCCGCCTCCGCGGCGCGGTCGCCGTCGCGCCGCGCCACCTCGATGGCGAGCCGCGCGATGGTCTCGAGCTCGCGCCAGTAGCCGCTCTTCATCGCCATGGCCTTGACCAGGGTCATCAGCTCGATGGCGAAGCGCGCCACGTCAGGTTCACCGCGCGCGGCCTGGACGGCGGCCGCGACCAGGCACCGCAGCTCCACATCCAGCCATCGCACCGCCGCGGCGGGGTCGCGCAGGACCAGGCCGGGGTCGCGCCGGCTCTGCCTGTTCTCGCCGCCGGGTCTCAGGTGCGGCTGCAGCAGATCGCGCATCTGACGGCAGAGGCCGAGGTACCAGTCCAGGGCCCGCCCCACGGCCAGGGCCAGTTCCTTCGGCGGATCATGGGCGGCGGCCAGCTCCGCCGCGAAGAGCCGCAGCAGGTCGTGCATGCGGAACCGGCTCTTGCCGACCGGCTCGATCAGGCGCGCCTCGACCAGCTCGTCGAGCGCCGCCTCTGCGGCCTTCTGGTCGGCGTCGACCAGCGCTGCGGTCAGCTCGACGCCCACCTCCGGCACCTCCAGCACGCCGAACAGGCGGAAGGCGGTCCTCGCGGTGCTCGTCAGGGTCGCGTAGCCGACCTCGAAGCAGGAGCGGAGGCGCAGGTCGGCCGCCTGCAGCTCGTCCAGCCGCCGCTGCTGGTTGCCCAGGCGCTCGTTGAAGCTCGCGAGCGACCAGTCCGGCCGGCCCGCGAGGCGGGCGCCGGCGATGCGTAACGCAAGCGGATGGCGGCAGCACCAGCGCGCGATCTCGGCCGCCGCCTCCGCCTCGGCGGCCACTCGCCCCTGCCCGGCCAGCAACGCCAGCATCCGCACCGACTGCTCCTCGTCGAGCAGCTCCACGGCGATCGGTACGGCGTCCAGCGTGGTGAGCGCCGTCCGGCTGGTGACCAGCGCCGCGCAGCCGCCGCCCGCCGGCAGCAAGGGGGCCACCTGGGCGGCGCCGACGGCGTTGTCGAGTACCACCAGGACGCGCCGGTCCGCCAGCAGCGACTGGTAGAGGGCGGCCGCCTCCGCCGGCGCCGCGGGAACCTCGCCTGGAGGCACCCCGAGAGCGCGCAGGAATCGGCCGAGCACCTCGGCGGAGCGCAACGGCGACAGGCCCGGCGTCGACCCCTGCAGGTCGACGTAGAGGTGGCCGTCGGGGTACCGGTCGGCCACCCGGTAGGCCGCCTTCAAGGCGAGCGTCGACTTGCCGACCCCGCCGGGGCCGTGCAGTGCCAGCACGGGCGGCCCCGCATCGGCGTTCAGCACGGTGTGGATCCGGGCGAGTTCGGCCGAGCGGCCCACGAACACGGTCGGCGCCCGTGGAAGCTGACGTGGCCGGGGCCGCCCGTCGTCGACGGGTTCCTCCGACAGGAGGGTGGAGTCCCTGCGCAGGATCGACTGCTGCAATCTACGCAGGTCGGGGCCCGGGTCGATGCCCAGCTCGTCGGCGAGGACACGGCGGGCCGCCCCGAACGCGTCCAGCGCGCCGACCACGTCGCCGCTCTGGTACAGGGCCACCATGAGCTGGCCGTACAGCCGCTCGCGCAGCGGGTACTGCCCGATCACCTCGCGCAGCCGGGAGGCCACGGTCGCGTACCTGCCGAGGGCGAGCTGGATCTCCGCGTGCTCCTCCACCACGCTCAGGTAGTGGTCGCTGAGGCGGGCGACCACCTCCCGCAGGGTCGGCCCCAGCGGCACGTCCTCGGCCGGCATCCCCTGCCACAGCGCGAGAGCCCGGGTGTAGGCGTCCAGAGCGGCACTGAGATCGCGCCTGGCCAGCGCCTGGCGACCGTGCGCGGACAGCGCCTCGAACTGGAAGAGATCGAACTCCTCGGGCTCGACCCGCAACAGGTAACCGGCGTCCGAAGTGACCAGGCGCTCGACGGCCGGGTCCGCGGCGGGGGGCACCAGCTTGCGCAGCCGCATGAGGTAGGTACGCAAGTTCGCCACGGCGGAGCGGGGCGGCTGGTCGTCCCAGACCTCCGCCACCAGTGACCGGATCGGGACGACGTGGCCTGCCCGGGCGAGCAGCATGGCGAGCACGGTTCGTTGCTTGGGCGCTGTGATCGGCGCCGGCGAGCCGCCGTCCTCGACCCGCAGCGGCCCGAGAAGCCGGAACTTCATGTCGCGCCGCCTACAGGGCCGACCCGCCCAACCGTCGCAGCGCGACCCCGAGCAGGCGATCGGCCTCGAAGAAGCCGCGCTGCCGCGAGTCGACACTGTCGGGGTTGTCGCCGTAGACCACCAGCGCACCCGCGGGCACGCGGTCCCCATCTGCGTCGATCCCCGGCGGCACCGGGTCTCCCGGCAGGGCGACGGCCCGCTTGATGTTCCAGTGCCGGCCGTCCGCCCCGGGCGGTCCGGGCATGAACTGCCCGGCGGGATCCAGCGGCGGCTCGAGCACCACGACATCGCCTCTGGACACCTGGTCGATCTGGCGCCGCCGGACGAGCACCCGGTCGCCGTCGTTGAGTGTCGGGGCCATGCTCATTCCCTCCACGGTGACCACCACGTAGCGCCGACGGGCCACCAAGGCGCCGGCCGCCGCCACGACGACACCGGCGAGCAACCCCATGCTGATCAGCTTCATCCGCTCTTCCACCGCCGACCCCCAGGGAAGGTGATCTTTAACAGGTAAAGATCTCCGCTGGCTCTCGCGGCTGTCAACCAAGCTCGGTCGTAGGGAATGGCCTCAATCGTCACGATCGTGACGCGGTACCTGAGTTGAGTGCCCGCCGGGAGGCAGCGCGTACAGTCTGTCCCATGGGACCCGTACTCGTCTTCGACGGAGACTGTGGATTCTGCACGATGTGCGTCCGGTTCATCCAGCGGCGTATGCGGACCCGGGCGCGGATCACGGCCTGGCAGTTCGCCGACCTCGCCGAACTCGGCGTGACGCGTGAGCGCGCCCAGTACGAGCTGCTGTGGATCTCCGAACGCGGCGTGTACGGCGGCGCCCAGGCGGTGGCCAAGCTGCTGATCGACGCCGGGTTGCCGTGGAGCCCGCTGGGACTGGTCCTGCGGCTGCCGCCGATGCGCTGGCTAGGGCACGGGCTCTACCGGCTCACCGCGAACAACCGGAGCCGCCTGCCCGGCGGCACCCCGGCGTGCGCGCTTCCCAGCGATGGGCAGACGCTCCAGCGGTAGGAACGCGGCCAGGCAGATCACGTGCGGCAGGAAGTGGATCGTGATCACCGCCCACGTCATCAGGTGGAAGCCGAGGAAGAAGGCCACACCCGTGTACAGCGCGCGGCCACGCACGAACAACACGACCGGCGAGACCGTCTCGGCAAGCAGGACGAGCCACTGGCCGATGAGGAGCGCGCCTGGGATGTCCGCCACGAAGTGACCGAAGAACGTGCCACGGCGGGCGATCGCCCATTGGAAGGTGGCGCCGTTCGGCCACTCCCATCCGCCGTGGCGGATCTTCGCGTACGCGGACAGGAAATAGGTGGCCACGACCGCGATCTGCACGCAGCGCACCGCCCACCCTGCCGCCTCCTCGCTGGTCCGGCCCACCGTGGGCAGCACGAAGAGGGCCACGATCAGTGCGAGGTGGTCGTGGTCGACCTTGCCGTACGACATGGCGAGCATGGCCCACTGCAGATAGCCGAGCGCCGCCACGAACCCCGCCGCGCGGGGCAGCCGGCCGGTCGCCGCGATCAGTGCCGCGACGACGACGATCGCGAACAGCGGGTAGACCAGCGCCTGGGTCGCCCCCGGTAAGTGGAGCAGACGCGCCAGGAGGACCGGCTGATAGACGGACGTGGCCTGCGTGTGCCCCCACACGCTGCCGGTGAACAACAGCATGTCCAGGGGCAGGAACAGATAGACGATGACCCGGAGGACGTCGATCCGCCGCAGGGGGATCGGGGGAAACCACCAACGCTTCAGCGCACCGACCATGACACCCTCACAACGTTGCGGGTCCACGCCGGGCGCCGGTCCCTCAGCGTGATCACCTTGGTGATGACATGAAGTTTCGTCAGACGCGGAGCCTTCGGGTGGAGCCGGGCATATGCCTCGGCCATTTCCTGAAGTAGCGCCGGATTGTTGATATATCGGGTCAGCTGGCCCTCTAGTTCGGCGCGGCGGATGCCGACGTATGACGGCTCGATGGGAACCTCGAACCTCGCGCCCGCCGCGGTCTCCGCCTCCATGAAGAGCGATTTGATCTCCCCATCAGGCGGAATACTGAAGGCATATTGCACCATAGGCCCAAATGGGAACAGATCGTCATCGCCTGCGACCGTTCCGTAGCCGAGCGCGACGAGCACAGTTCCCGCCGCGATTAACCGCCCCGCCTTACTTCCCCTTGAAAGTGTTGCCCCCATGCGCCGCAAAGCTAGCAGAACGAAAGCCCTGATTGCCGCCAATCCGTATATATCACCATAGAGGGGCCTATGGCCTATCCGCTCCATAAGCGGACAAACCGCAATCAAAGAACATTAATCCCAAGAAGGCGCATATTCCACGGCCGCGCCGGCGCCGCTCGAGACACGATCCTTCGTTGAGCGTCGAAGTATTTCCCGTCTAGCGTCGGCCCTGGGGCACCCCGCCCTTGTCGTTGGGGGTGCTGTAGAACTTGTCGGGGCACTGGCCCGATTCGGGAGGAAGGGGCGAACGTGACAGTGTGGGAGATGCTGGCCGTCTTCGCGGCGGGCGTCGGCGCGGGCGCCGTCAACACCGTTGTCGGCTCCGGCACCCTCATCACCTTCCCCGTTCTGCTCGCCGTCGGCCTCCCACCGGTGACCGCCGTGGTCTCCAACGCCCTCGGCGTCATTCCCGGCTCCATCAGCGGCGCCATCGGCTACCGGCGAGAACTCCGTGGCCAGCGCCGGCTCATCCTGAGACTGGGCCTCGCCGCCCTGATCGGCGGCCTCGCGGGCGCCGTGCTCCTGGTGACGCTGCCTGCCAATGCGTTCGACAAGATCGTGCCCGCCCTGGTGGGCCTCGCCCTCGTCCTGGTGCTCCTGCAACCGCTCCTCAGCAGGAAGCTGCGTGACCGCCGCCGCGACACGACCAGCGGTCCGGCCCGCCACGACGGCGGCCCCCTGCTCTTTGCCGGCCTCATGCTCGCCAGCGTCTACGGCGGCTACTTCGCCGCCGCTCAAGGGATCATCTACGTGTCCCTGATGGGCCTTCTCCTCGACGAGACCCTGCAACGCCTCAATGCGATCAAGAACGTCCTCGCCGCCGTGGTCAACGCCGTCGCCGCGATCTTCTTCCTGTTCGTCGCGCACTACGACTGGACCGCCGTCGCGCTCATCGCGGCCGGCTCCGCCCTGGGCGGCCATGCCGGAGCCGCGCTCGGCCGTCGCTTCAGTCCCGCGGCCCTACGCGCCCTCATCGTGACGGTCGGCGGCCTCGCCATCATTCATCTGCTCGTCCGCTGAGCCGGCCCACACCTGGACCGGCAGGTTTCGCCTCCCGGCCACATGAGCGTGCGGCCGGCGCGTAAGGCGCCGGAATGATCCGGATACCAGAGGCGTTCGCGCGGAGCACCATCGAACGCGAAGGCGAGCCAGGAGCGGCGTGGATCGCGGAACTGCCCGGGATCGTGGAAGAGCTGCTGGAGCGCTGGGAGTGCGTGCCGGACGGCGAGGTCGGGCACGGGGGCGTGGGCGTCATCGTCCCAGTGCGACGGCGGGCCGAGGGTACGGCTGTGCTGAAGGTGTCGTTTCCGCACCCCGGCAACGTCCATGAACCTGACGCATTCGCGGCGTGGGGTGGGCGCGGAGCCGTTCTGCTGTACGAGCGCGACGACGAGCGTTTCGCCATGCTGCTGGAGCGCGTCCGGACGTCGACCCTGGCGAAGGTCGAAGACGGCGACGAGGTTCTGACGGTCGCCGGGCGGATCAGTCTCCGGCTGGCCGTCCCCGCACCGCCTGGCCTGCCCCGGCTGCGGGAGCAGGCCGACGCCTGGGAGGAGCGGTTGCGCAAGGATGCCGAGGAGTTGACGCACACGCTGTCGCGTCATGTGGTGGACGCCGCCGTGGCGACCGTCCGCGAGCTGGGGCGCGTCCAGCCGGACACCCTCATCCACGGCGACCTCCACGCCGGGAACATCCTGCGCGCCGACCGCGAGCCGTGGCTGGCCGTCGATCCCAAGGGGCATGTGGGCGACCCCGCGTACGACGGCGGCACGCTGCTCAAGTCGCGGGCGCTGACCCTCCTCGAAGCGGACGACCTGCGCAAGGCCCTCCACCGTACGCTCGACGTCTTCGCCGAGGCCGCGGAACTCGATCGCGAACGCGCGCAGCGTTGGGCCCAGTTCCATGCCGTCCGGGCTACGTTCTGGGGTCGCCGCCACGGATTCCGTATTGCCCGCAGTGGACCACGATTGGACTGGCTCACCGAATTCGCAGACCGCCTGGCGGAGCTGCTCACGGAACACCCGTAGGCTTCCGCGCGACTCCGCCGGCTCCTTGGCCGTGCCTCTGGAAGGTGGGTCAGCGCTTGCGGATGATCGTGACGCCGTCGCGGAGCGGCAGCATCACGGCGTCCACCCGGTCGTCACCGGCCACGAGGTCGTTGAGCCCGCGCATGATCACGTGGCGCGGCTCCTGGTGGACCGGGTCCAGGACACGCCCGCCCTGCAGGACGTTGTCAAGCACGATGACGCCGCCGGGGCGCAGGCGGAGGAGGATCTCCTCGTAGTACGCGGCGTAGTTCTCCTTGTCGGCGTCGATGAAGGCGAAGTCGTAGTCGGCTGTGGCGGGGAGGGCGCGGAGGCTGTCCAGGGCGGGACCCAGCCGCAGCTCGATCCGATCGGACACCCCTGCCTTGTTCCAGTAGCGGACCGCGATGGCGGTCCATTCGTCGCTGACGTCCAGGGCCAGGAGGTGTCCGTCAGCGGGCAGCCCACGGGCGATGCAGATCGAGGAGTACCCGGTGAAGACGCCGACCTCGATGGCGCGCCGGGCGCCGGTGAGCTGGGCGAGCATGGTCAGCAGCGCGCCCTCGTCGTGGGTGATCTGCATGAGGGCCGCGCCGCCGGTGGCCTCGTTGGTCTCGGCGGCGAGCTCGCGGAGCATGGCATCAGCCGGCGTGGTGTGGGTGAGCGTGTAGCCGGCGACGGCCGGGTGCACGAGGTCCGCCAGGGGCGACCACACCACCTCGAGCTCCTCCTGGGTGGCGAAGCGGAGCAGGTGGCGGGTGACGACGTCCTGTACGTGCTCGAGCTGTTCCGGGGTGTCGGCTGTGGCCGTCATCGTGAAATATCCGGCTTCGGGGGTGAGGACGCACTGGCCGTGGCCCAGCGTGATGGTCCCGCGCCCCGAGTCGTCCAGCTCTGTCGTGACCTTGTGGCCCATGTGGGAGACCAGCTGCTTGATGTAGCGAGGTCCGCGGGCCGTCGTCACCAGTGCCGCAGAGATTGCCATGCCAACCGCCTTAAGTGTCGAGTAGCGTCGACACTTTCTCGTACGGCAGCGCCGTTTGTCAAAGTGTTGAAAATTCTAGACACTTGGCTTCGTGGGAGACGCTTTCGTACTCAGCACCCCTGCCCATTTCAAGGCGCTCGGCCACCCGGTCAGGCACCGGATGGTCAACGTGCTGCGCCAGCGGCCGGCCACGCTGGCGGAGCTGGCCGAGGTGATGGGCGCGGTCAAGGGCACGATCGCGTACCACGTCAAGGTGCTCCAGGACGCGGGCCTGGTGCGCGTGGTGGACACCCGGCACGTCCGCGGCGGCACTCAGCAATACTTCGGCCTGGTCAGCGGCGCTTTCAAGCCGGAGTCCGACTCCACAGAATGGCCGGAGTTCCTGATGAACGCCGCGCTGGCGGAGATGACGCCGCCACGCGACGGGGAGGTCGAGTCCACTTCGCTGCACCACCTCTGGCTCACCCCGGATCAGGCCGGCGCGCTGGTGGAGCGGCTGAAGGAGATCCTGGCGGAACGGCCCCAGAGACAACCGGCGGCGATGCCGTACGGCTTGCTGCTCAGCCTGTATCGGGCAGACATCCCGACACTCCCCGATCAACCCACTGGCAGGGCCTGATCGCGCCGTTCCCCCTTAACGTGACGATTGCGCGCGAAGGAGCTCAATGCCGAGCGGGGTCACCTGATGCAGCATCAGGTTGGCCTGGCGAGTGCTGGCGATCAGCCCCGCCTGCCGCAGCACCTGGGCATGCTTGCTGGCGCTGGCCAGGGACGCCCCGGTCCGCCGGGCGAGTTCCGTCGTGGTGCAGTCCGGCGTGGCCACGATGCAGCGGAACAGCTCAGCACGGGTCCGGCCGAGCAACTCCACCAGGGGTTCTTTGACGGTGGTCGGCGACGGGCTCCATCGCCGGGCGGGATAGACCAGGACGGGAGGGAGCCCCTGGTCGACCAGCGCGACAGGCGTGGTCCGGCAGAAGTAAGAGGGGATGAGCGTCAGACCCCGTCCGCGAAGGTGGATCTCCCGGGAGTTCTGCGCGGCCCGCGAGGGATAGTCGGCCTCCAGGATCGGCGGCCTCCAGCGCATCATCGGGGGCAGATGGTCGAGCATCTGCTCCACGCCGTCGTCGGCGAGGTACCGGGCCAGGGCGGAGCGCTCCTGGCCCAGGGCGTGTTCCATTTGCTGCATGTGGGGGGCGAACGCCGCCTGGCAGTAGCCGGCCGCCAACCGGCCGAGGTCGCGGATGGCGCGCGGGTCGCCGCGGGCGAGGCCGTCCAGCCCGGGCGGCAGGCCGTAGTAAGTCTGTACGAGGTTCAGCTCGTGGCGGATCCGCCGCCGCGGAGTCGTGGCAAGGGCATCGACGCCCTGCTCGAGGCCCATTTGGGCTTCGGCGGGAGTGAGGAAGTCCGGGAAGTAGGGCCCCGACGGGGCAAGGGGGATCAGCACGTTCCGCACCTGGGCGAGCAGGCCGATCTCGGCGAGGTTGTCGCGGACCTGCCGGCGCCAGGCGGTCATCGCGGTGCTGCTACCTCGGGCTTGGAGGAGGTGCAGGCTCAGCACCATCTCCCACATCGGGTCAGGGCGGGGGGCGATCCGGACGCGGGCGAGATCCTCGGCAGTGAACACGATCTTCAAGGTCCCCATGGCCATGGGGACAGACTCACCCAGCCGGTTAGCAGATAGGTCAACACGATGTTGTGCGTGCTTGGCTTGTCGTTCGGGTGGGTGGCTCCGCGCGCGGGTCCACCCACCTGTGCCGATGATCCGTCAGCCGATTTGAGACCACTTCCCGTACGCCGGCGGGTTCACAGAACCACGGGTCACACGAATGTCCTTCGTCCCCTTCTCGTCGTAGAGCGTGGGGTTCTTGTTCGTCGCGCTGCGAATCGTATTGTTTTCTATCAGCCAGTTCTGGTTGACGAACTTCGGGCTCTTGGGCCTGGTCACTACTTCGTTGGGGCCGAGACCTCGCTTTTCCAGGTAACGGCCGGTCTTCTTGTTCCTCAGGAAATACCAGCCTGGTTTGATGCCAGGCTCGATGATCCATCGCTGGTAGTCGCCGGCGTTGCACGCGATGGAGTAGACGTCTCCGCCGGAGTTGCTGTCGAGACAGTGGTTGCTGCCCTGATTGCGGAATTTCACGGTCGCGGCTGCCGAGGACGGAGTGGCACCGGCGGTGGCGGAGCCCGCGGCCAGGGCGAGTCCGGCCGCCACCGCGGCGATGGCGATGCGCCTGCCATGTTCGATCATCGAAGGATGCCTTCCTTGGTGTCGGCGATCAGTCCAGGCCAGTTCACAACACGCCGTTCCCGCCGGTCACCGTGTTTCGGCCGAACCCGAAACACCCAGCTCACAGCCACGCGACCCGGCCCCCGTCGATTGAACGTTGATCGCGTTGCGATCCGGGCGGCCCTTACGAAAGTAAGGAGGCGAACGGGTCTTTCGAGAGTGTCGGCCACAGTGAGCTCCTCCTTACGCTCCTGCCCATGACCAGATCTCGCCGTGGAGTCGCGGCCGCCCTTCTTGCTCTGACACTGCCTCTATGGGGCGCGACGACAGCCTCGACCTCGCTTCCAGCCTTTGCGGAAGGCGCTGACCAGGAGCCTTCGATCCCCCGCCCCACCGGGCAGTACGCGGTGGGGCGCGACACCCTGCACCTCATCGACAAGACGCGCCGCGACCCGTGGGTGCCGGCCGCGGGCGGGCGAGAGCTGATGGTGTCGATGTACTACCCAGCGGCAACCGGCGGCCGGGCCGCCGCATACATGACCGTCGACGAGGCCCGGCTCCTCCTCAAAGGGGTGAAGCTCGACAGCAGGTTCAAAGCCGAGCAGCTTTCCGGCGTCCGCGTGAACGCCCGCGTCGGCTCCCGCCCCATCGGCGGCAAGCATCCCCTCGTGGTGCTCTCGCCCGGCTTCACGCTCAACCGCGCCACGCTGACGACGCTCGCCGAGGAACTGGCCTCGAAGGGCTACGTCGTCGCACTCGTGGATCACGCGTACGAGTCGTTCGGCACCACCTTCCCCGGCGGCCGTACGCTGACCTGCGTCGCCTGCGACACGATCGAGAAAGCCCCGTCAGATGCGGCGGAGAAGAAACTGATGGGCAGGGCCGCGGCCGGCCGCGGAGCCGACATCTCCTTCGTGGTGGACGAGCTGACCCACGCCGCCGGCCACTCGCCCAGCTGGAAGCACTGGAAGATGATCGACCCGAGCCGGATCGGCGCCGCCGGCCACTCTCTGGGCGGCAACGCCGCCGCCGGCGTCATGGCGGCCGACCGTCGCGTCCGTGCCGGTGTGAACCTCGATGGCACGTTCTTCGCACCGGTACCACAGTCCGGGCTCGGCAAGCGGCCCTTCCTCATGCTCGGCACCAAGGCTCAGCACTCGCCTGACTCCACCGACGCGAGCTGGCCGCTGGCCTGGCAGCGCCTGGACGGCTGGAAGCGCTGGCTGACAGTCGCCGACGCCGGTCACTTCACCTTCATCGACCTGCCGATCCTAGGCGGACAGGCTGGAATGACCGACCCCTCCGCCCCGCTCTCAGGAAAGCGATCGGGCGAGATCACCACGGCCTATGTGGGCGCCTTCTTCGACCAGCACCTACGCGGCAAGCATCAGCCGCTGCTGAACGGTCCGTCCACCGCCAATCCGGAGGTGGCCTTCCAGAATCCCTAGGCAGGTGCACACTGATTCGACACACTTCTAATTTGACATCCGCGCGTAGCCCGGCGGGGATCATGTGCTGCCGGACGTCGATGTATCCGGTCATGCGGGTCCGTGTCCCTCTTCCTGGTGGTCTTCGGGTCGGTGGTGCGCGTCAGGGCGCAGCAGGCGGTCGGCCTGGTGGAGGACGGCTTCCAGGTACTGGCGTGTGGCGGCGGGGTCGGCCGGCCCGATGAGCATGCGGTACATCGCCGCGCCCACGACCATGTCGATCACGGTGTCGAGGTCGGCGTCGGCGGCCAGCCGGCCGTCGCGGCGGGCGCGTTCCAGCGCGGCGTGGATCACCTCGCGTCGGGGCCGGATGTACTGCTCGCGGTAGGTGGCCAGCAGCGACGGCTGGGTGACGCTGGAGCCGATGAGCTGGGCGAGGATCGCCCGGAACCGGGCGTCGCCGAGGGTGTCGATCCAGGAGTGCATGAGCCGCTCGTCGACCGGCTGCGCCGTGGCGTCGGTGGTGGCCCAGATGTCGGCCTCGGGGACGAGGGTGCGGGCCTGCTCGATCGCCTGGGTGAGGAGCTCCTCCTTCGAGGACCAGCGCCGGTAGACGGTCACCTTGGCCACGCCGGCGCGCTTGGCGATCTGCTCGATGTTCGCGCCCTCCAGGCCGCGCTCCACGAACAGCTCCAGCGCCGCCTTCATGATCGTCTCGTCGGCCTCGGGGTCGCGCGGTCTGCCTCGGGTGCGTCGTGTCGAGGTCATCGGAAGTCCACCGAACCCAATCTCGTGCCGGACGCAGGCGGAACGAAGCGGGGGGTGTGCCCGGGCCGCAGCCGCCAGTCGGGGGTGAGGACGGCCTCCATGTGTGTACGCAGCTCCCGCACCCCGTCCTCCCCGAGCACCCCCTGGGCGAACGCGGAGGCGACCAGGTCGGAATGGTAGCGGGTGTTGTCGTGGGCGAACAGCGGCACGGTGCGCGGGTCGGAGGCCAGGAGGTTCTGGACGCGCCGGGCAGCCTCGATCTGGTGGATCGTGTCGGCGCCGCCGATGGTCATCTGGCGTACCTGGTCGACGGCCAGGTGGGGCAGCGTGTAGAGGGTGTCGCCCAGGAACAGCACGCTTCCGGCGTCCAGGCGCAGCAGCACACACATGTGGCCGGGCGAGTGGCCGGGGGTGGGCAGCAGGATGACGCTGCCATCACCGAAGTGGTCCTGGCTGGCAGGGAAGGCGCCGAAGGCACCGGAGTCGAAGGCCGGGAAGGAGAAATTGTCCTTGACCAGGGCGAAGGAGTGCGGGTAGGACACGCCATGCTCCCAGTCGCGGCGGTCCATCACCACAGTCGCCTGGGGCAGGTAGCGCAGCCCGCCCGCGTGGTCGTCGTGGACGTGGGTGAGGAACACGGTGCTGATCTCCTTGGCGTCGTAGCCGAGCCGGGCCAGGTGGACTCGCAGATCCTGTCCAGGGCTCATCCGGTACTCGTCGCGCTCGGTCAGCAGGCGGGAGGTCATGTCGTAGTACCCGTCGTGATCGTGGGCCTGTTCCCAGTTGACGCCGGTGTCGACCAGCATGAGGCCGTGCCGGGGGTGGTCGATGAGGTAGGCGTGGACCGGCACCGCGATCTGCGCCTTGCCGACGAGGGTGCGTACGTAGCCGTTCAGCCCTTCCCAGCCGTCCAGACCGCCGTAGAACTGGCCGTAGGTGACAACGGTGTCGCCGGTGTGGATCGGGAACACCCGCACGGCGCCGTCGGCGATCCGCCGCCGCCCGCCCGGAGCGCGCACGGCCGCTTGCCGCTGCTGCTCGCCGCGCGCCAGCACCTCGCGGCGTCGCCGTTCGACCTGGTCGACGGAGAGTCCGCTCAGTACGCCCAGCGCCAGGCCCGCGCCGCCCGCCAGGAAGGCTCGTCTGGTCTGCCAGGCACCGCCGCCCGCCGCCCGGCGTCCACGCAGGAGGACGGCAACCGTCCACGCCAGGCATGCCGCGGCAGCCAGCGCGAGCAGCACCGGCAGGTCCGTGACGTAGTAGACGACCCCGAGGTAGAGCCCCAGCGTGCCCAGGCCGACCGGAACCCCGAGGAACGCCAGCACCCGGCGCCGTGTGGCTCGCCGGCCGAGCACACCAGGCCACAGCAGCCCGACCACCGATCCGGCCAGCAGCAGCCCATAGGCCACCAACAGCGGCACCGGCACGTCCTTCAACCGCAGGACAACCAACCAGGCAGCGCCCACCGCGAGCGGGGGAACGAGTAACCCGATCTTGCCGAGGATCTTCAGCACCCGGCCACCTCATTTCGTAAACGCTAACGGATGCGTTTACATAATAGAGCGAGCGCGGAGGCGCCTGCTCGACCGGGGGTGACGGCGATCGCCGCCACCCGCTCCCAGGCCGCGCTTCCGGCAAAAGGGCGCGGCCGGCTGTGGGCCCCGGGTGCAGGTTCCTGCACCTCGGTATGCAACCTCTCCGTCTCCCGCGCCCACGGCCGGCGCGGACATGCTGAGCGTATGAACCGATTCGACACCCTCGACGGTGACACCGCGGTGTGCACCGCCTCCTTCCAGGCCACCCACCGCCGCAAGGCCGACGACACCTTGTGGACGCTGGGCGGCGCCTACCGCTCCGACCTGACCAGGACCGCTGCCGGGAGGCGGATCAGCGGCATGGCGCTGACCGCCGTCTGGAGTGACGGCACCCGATGAGGACGCTCGCCATCGTCGGCGCCGCGGCAGCCGTACTGGTCATCGGTGGTGGGATCGCCCTGGGCGGCAGCGACTTCCTGCGCGCGGTCGCCACCGACGCCGTCCAGCCCCTGCCCTCGCCGACTGCCTCGCGCGGTCCTCTGGACCCGGCCGCCCAGCGCTACCTGAACGCGGTGGCGGCCGAGGACGCCGACGCACTGGCCGCCGCCTTCGCCCCGGACGGCCTGGTCATCGACGTCGGCCGCGAGATCCGCGGCCGGGACGCCATCCGGCAGTGGGCCGCGGGCGAGGTGATCGGCGGCGTCTACACCCTGCTGGACCACACGCCTCGCGCGGGCGGGGTCACCATGCTGGTCCGCTTCCAGCCCGGCGGCGTGGGCGACTTCCGCGCCAACTACCACTTCGACATCACCGACGGATTGATCACCAGAGCCACTTTGGAGTACGCATGAACAAGATCACCTTTGCGGTGACGGCGGGCCCCTGACCGATTCCCGGGGAAATGTCCTCGGCCTGTGCGATCATCTGACGCGTTCTGCCGATCAAGCTCCCCCGAGGAAGACAACGATGTCGACCGATATCTATGGCGCGCGCGTCCTGGCCGTCGATCCCGACGAGCTCCGGATCAGGTTCCGGATCTTCGTCGTCTACTACGACACCGCCAGCCAGACGTACGGTCCCGAACCGGACGATCCCAGCTTCTTCTTCTCCCTCCTCTGGGAGCGCGGACCCCTCCATGACCTGATCGACGTCAAAACGCGCCTCGACGGCGCGTGGGCCGACGCCAACACCCGGCGCTTCGTCTCACGCGTCGAACGTCTCGCCACCCGCAACCATCCCCCCGCCCCGGAGCAGTGGAAGGACCTGCACGACTTCTACTACGAGCGTGGCGGCGCCTGGCAGGACGAGGACCTGCTGGTCCAGTTCGACTACGACGTGTACGTCACCGACCGGCGCTGGATCGAGTCGTTCCGCGAGGGCGAAGCCTGGGGGACGACGGCGTACCCGTACAACGCGGACATGTGGACCGCCGAGGACGCGCCGCACATCCCGGACCTCAGCGATCCGGTCGTCACGGTGAGCCCGTTCGACGTGACGACCGGAGACGTCGAGTACGACCACGTCAACGGGGCGGAGTTCTCCGACGACGGCCGGTACCTGGGGGTGTGCAGCGACAAGGGCCGGGTCTGGGTGTACGACACCGCCGACTGGTCGCAGGTCGTCCACCTCTCGACGGAGGAGGAGTGGCTCGTGCCCCTGATGGCGTGGGTGCCCGGCGAACCCGTCATCACTCTCAAGAACTACTGCTCGGAACCGGACGACGACGACCGGACGCAGTGGGCCTACGACGTGGACGCCCGCGCCGAGGTCGAAGCCCCGTTCCAGCCCGGCCGCGTACGCTCACGCGACGGCGGCTACTGGACCGGCAACTACGGCAACAGCGACGGCGGGTCCGACATCTGCGCTCCCGGCCGTCCGCCCATCCCGTCCTCGGTCGCGGGCGGCAGCTGGGACCCGATCCAGTGCGAGTCCTTCGCGGGTGACGGCAGCCGCCTGTTCCTCGGGGCGCAGGAGAACCTCTACGTCCTCGACCCGGCGACCGGTCAGGTCGTGGACAAGGTCATGAAGGCATCCAAACGCCTCTTCCAGCTCGCCGCCAGCCCGGAGGGCGCCTATCTGGCGGTCGGCAGCTTCAGCCGCAAGCTGCCCTACCTGGGCCTCCACGACGACAGACGGCCGCACGAGCTCTGCGTGTGGCGGACCTCCGACATGAAGATCATCATGGGCCGGCAGCTCACGACCTGGGTCGAGGCCATGGCCTGGTCACCGGACGGCCGGTGGCTCGCGGTCACCGTGGAGCCCACCGCGGAGGGCCGGTCGTTCAGCGGCAGGTCGCAGCTCATGGTCTACCGTATGGGCCCGAGCCAGCCTCCCTTCGCGGTCGAGTAGCCGTACCGGGAAAGCGATCAGAAGGCTCGGCGGGTCACGGACCCGGCTGGACGAACGGTCCGGCACGCCGGGATCGACCCCGGCGGGCGCCCGCCGGTCCGGGAGCGGGCCATAGAGTCCGCGGCCACGCTGTTCGCCCGCGACCGGCTCGCCACGGTCACGCTGGAAGCCGTCGCGGTGGCCGCGCACTGCTCGCCGACCAGCATGAACGCCGTCTTCGGCGACCTGTTCACCCGCCCCGACGGCACGGCCGCCCGGATGCTCAACCCTGCCGCTCCTCATCCAGCTCATGATCGGCCCGATGGCAGTGCCGTCACGCGGGCATTCGCCGAGGCGTTCATCCGCGCCACCGCCCCATGAGCTTCCTGCTTCGATGCTCTCAATCCCGCCGACGCGACAACATCCAGTCGAGCAGGACGGGCACAGTCGTGGCCGCGGCCAGGCCCGCACCGAGCCACGGGATGGCGGTGATCTCTGCTCCGGCATCGAGCGCGGCGCCGGCCAGCACGGGAACCAGGCTGATGCCGAGCTGGAAGGCGGAGACGGTGGTGGCCCCGGCGAGCGTGGGCGCCTGGGACGCGATGGCGAACACGCGCCCGTAGACGGCCGGGTTCAGCACGAATCCGGCGACGCCGAGAAGCAGGACCAGTGGGACGACGGCCGACGCGTGCCGGGCGAGTACGGCCAGCAGGACGGAACAGGCCGCGATCCCGAGCGCCCCGGCCAGCAGCGCGTGGGCGGGCAACCTGTCGGCGATCCTGCCTCCGATGGACAGGCCGATGAAGGCGCCGACGCCGAACAGGGTCAGGATCGCCGGAACCCAGACCCCGGGTATGCGGGTGACGTCGGTCAGGAACGCCGCCAGGTAGTTGAACGAGATCATGTAGGCGGCGGTGCTCAGCACGGTGACGGCGTAGACCACCCACAGCTGGGGCCGCCTTATCGTGTGAAGCTCGCTCCGCACGCTCGGCTCGCCGCGCGCGCTCGTGGCGGGCAGCGCCCGCCGACGACGACGCCGGCGGCGAACGCCGAGATCAGCGCTCCGGCGGAGGACAGCGCGATCCCCAGGTCTTCGGCGACGGCCGGCAGGACCCCGGCGAGCAGGAACTCCGCGCTGCCCATCGAGAACAGACTGAAGGACAGCAGGTAGACCCCCAGAGGCAGCCTGCCTCGGGCCACCGGTGCCTGCCTGGTCGCGGCCTCGGCGCTCACCGGTCCACACCCCCGTCACGCGGCATGAGGGTCGGACACGGACGGCACCAGGCGGCCCAGAACCGGCTCTGAACGGGCCGTTTCCCCTGGATGACGCGCTCGGCGAAGGTCTGCTCGGCGACGCTGTCCAGCGAGCCCGGAGCGTGCGTGGGCATGAGTGAGTCTCCTTTGCGAGTGAGATGGTGTGCTGCCGGCCGGCTACCTGCTCGCGGCGGCTGAGGCGCGGCGCTGCTCGACGGCGTGGCGGACGTCCTCGTCCACCAGGTCGGCGTTGACGGCGAAAGCGGCGGCCGATCCCATCCCGGCGGCGGTGACGACCTGGGCACGCGGGTCTATGACGTTCCCGGCCGCCCAGACCCCCGGGACGCTGGTACGGCCCGTGCGGTCGGCGGCGATCCAGCCGCTGTCGTCCTTGGCGCAGCCCAGGCGGGTCAGCAGCTCGTCGTGCGGCACCATGCGCGGGAAGAGGAAAGCGGCGGTGCGGGGAAGCACGCGGCCGCCGGCGAGCTCGATGCCGCGCAGCCGGCCTCTCTCGACGACGAGGTGGTCGATCTCTCCCTCGACGATGCGCAGACCGCGCCCCTCCAGGCGCTCCCGGTCCTCCGCCGTCAGGTCGAGGGTGTGCGAGAGGAAGACCACGTCGTCGCTCCACTGGCGCAGGAGCAGGGCCTGGTGCACGGCTCCCGGATGCGTGCCGAGTACGGCGAGCGGCTGGTCGCCGACCTCGTAGCCGTGGCAGTAGGGGCAGTGCAGCACGTCCTTGCCCCACCGCTCGCGTACCCCGGGGATGTCGGGCAGTTCGTCGCGCAGGCCGGTGGCGACCAGAACACGGCGGGCGCCGAGCACCGGGCCGCCCTCCAGGCGGACGGAGAAGCCGTGGTCGATCTCCGCCACGCGGCCCCGGACCAGGCGCACGCCGTACCTAGCGATCTCGGCCCGTCCGAGCTCCAGCAGGGTGGCCGGTGGTAGGCCGTCGCGGGACAGGAAGCCGTGCATGTGCGCGGCCGGGGCGTTGCGCGGCTCCCCGGCGTCGATGACGACCACCTTGCGCCGCGCGCGCCCCAGAAGCAGGGCGGCGTTCAGACCGGCTGCTCCCGCGCCGACCACCACCACGTCGTGGCTCCCGTCGACCGCAGGCCGCGCGTCGGCGTCATGGCTGTTCATCGCCTTGATCATGACGATCACCTCCGGCCCCGATGGTGCGTCCCGCCGGAAGCCGGTGACAACTTCTGTTGCCATTTCTGGAACAGCGGGGGTGGAATGGAACCCATGGAGCAGCCATCCTCGATAAGCGCCACGCTGGCTCAGGTCGGCACTCGCCTCAGGCGCATACGCACCCAGCGTGGCGTGACCCTGTCGGCACTGGCCGAGGCCACCGGCATCTCCAAGAGCACGCTCTCGCGGCTGGAGTCAGGCCAGCGCCGCCCCAGCCTGGAGCTCCTGCTGCCGATCGCGCAGGCGCACCAGGTGCCGCTGGACGAGCTGGTCGGCGCGCCGGAGGTCGGCGACCCGCGCATCCGCTGCAAGCCCCTCGTCCGCAACGGGCGGACCGTACTTCCCTTGACCACCCAGCCGGGACCCCTGCAGGCGTGGAAGTCGTTCATCCCTGCCGAGCAGAACCAGCCTCAGCCGATCACGCACGAGGGCTACGAGTGGATGTACGTCCTGTCCGGACGCGTGCGGCTCATCGTGGCCGACCACGACCTGATCATGGGACCGGGCGAGGCCGCCGAGTTCGACACCCGCCTGCCGCACTGGTTCGGTCCCGCGGGCGACACTCCCGTCGAGGTCCTCAACCTCTTCGGCCGCCAGGGCGAACGCATGCACGTGCGCGCCAAGCCCCGCGCCCGGCAGGAATCCGCCTGACCAGGACACCGATCACGCCCCCGACCCACAACCTGAGGAGCCGCTTGCACCGCGCGAGCTTGGCCGCCGGAGCTGATCGCCAGATGGACAACAGGTCTAGGTCGTACCGGCGCCGTCACCGAAGCGCGACACAACCATCTCGACCAGCGCGTCGACGTCGGCGTCGACCATCGGCTCGCCGGTCATGCCCATCCGGTGGAGCAAGGTTCCGACGACGACGTCGATGAAGAGCAGGACCCGGTTCTCCGGCTCGCCGAGCGCATCCTGGAGCGCGAGCCGGTACGGGTCCTGCAACCGCGTGGACAGGACCGCGCGCAGGGTCGGATCGCTGACGGCGTCACTGAACACGCCTGCGAACGCGTCGCCTACCCCGGGCTCGCCGATCTTCGCCGCGATCCAGTGGATGGCCGAGGACATGAGCTCGGCCCGACTGGCGCCCTCCAGCGGCACCGGACCGAACGCGTCAAGGAGGCAGTCCACGATCAGCGCGCCCTTCGACGGCCAGCGACGGTAGATCGTCGTCTTCGCGACGCCGGCCGCGGCGGCGATGCGGTCGACGGTGGCACGCGCATACCCGAGCTCGTGGACCGTACTCAGCGTCGCGGCGAAGACCACGGCGTTGACGCCGGAGCGCGGGCGACCGGGCGGTCTGGCGGAGGCGGTCGCTCGGGTCATGCCCACACATTAACCTATTGCGCTACTGGTGGTATCGATACTTGCCTGCCGGGCCTCCGCCCAGGGTCAGGGCGGGGCGCTCACCACCGGTCCCAGTGCAGGACCTCCTCCCGCGGGATGCGGGGAGCGGGCTTGAAGTCGGTGCCGATGGGGCAGGCCAGGTCCGCAGGGAGCGCAACCCCCACGACCGCCGCTCCTACGCCGTCACCATCACCGACTCAGGCCGGCAACGCCTCGCCGCGGCCCAGTCCTCGATCCCAGCCTTCCTCGAGGACACCTTCCACGCTCTCACCGACGACGAGCGCGGCCAGCTGAGCACGATCCTCGCCAAACTCCTGTAGGCCGGCGTCGGCGACCCTCGCTGATCTACGTCTCGGTGGGGTGGGTGGAGACTATGGGCATGGAGTTCTTCTGCTACCACCGCGACCGGCCTGGCTCCGTACCGCTGCGCGACGAGCTGTTGGAGGAGCATTGGTCCTACATGGACCGGTACGCCAAGGAGATGATCGCCCGGGGTCCGACCTTCGCCGGCGACGGCGAGACACCCACCGGCAGCGTGCACATCGTCGACCTACCCGATCCCGTCGCCGCCCGTGCGTTCGCCTTCGACGAGCCTAACTACCAGGCCGGCGTGTACCGGGACGTGCTGCTGCGACGATGGCGCAACACGCTGGGGCGCACCATGTGGGATTTCCCCGGCGGCCGGACCGGCGGCAACCGGTACCTGGTGCTCGGCCTCGGCACGGGGCCGGCCGCCGACCTCGCCGTGCCGCCCGACACGGACGGGCTGATCGCCTACGGGCCACTGTCGTCCGACGACGGCGCCACCTGGCTTGGCACGGCGGCGCTGCTCCGGGCGCCGGACCCGGACACGGCACGTGCCATCCTGACCCCGGACCGGTACGCCGACATCGAGGTGCACACCTGGGAGTTCGGCGGGCGGCGGTGATGACCTGAGGACGTCAGAACTCAAGACGCAGACGTGCTTCTCGATCTGGCGGCGAAAGGACCGCGACGCCCACGGTTAGCGGCATGGTCGGCCATTACCACCCGGAGTAGCGTGATCGCATGGAACAGCGAATTACTCTGGTAACGCTGGGGGTCTCCGATCTCGCTCGCGCCAAGGGCTTTTACGAGGCCCTGGGCTGGCAGGGGCAAGAAGTCGAGGAGACCGTCTTCTTCCAGGCCGGGAGCCTGGGGCTGATCCTGTGGGGCCGCGACAAGCTGGCGAAGGACTGCGGCCTGGAGCCCGGCCCGGCGGTCGGTTTCGGCGGGATCGCCCTGGCACACAACGTCCGGTCCGATGCGGAGGTTGACGCTCTGCTCGCGGCAGTGGAGCGGGCTGGTGGGACCGTCACCAAGCCCGCGACCATCAACGTCATCGGGTTCTACGCCGGCGCCTTCGTCGATCCGGACGGCCACGCCTGGGAGATCGCGCACAACCCCGGGATCCCCCTCGCCAAGGACGGTTCGATCACCCTTCCTGATTTCGGCAGCCTCTAGCGATCTTTGGCCGGCTCATCGCCCAACCTAGGCCTGAAGGACCGAGATCCCACAATTTCGGACCTGTCGCGCCGCGATGATGGTGTGCCGAACGGGTGGGGTTCACAGTTTGGCCATGATTCCACCTTCCCGCGCCCCGGGCGCGGCCACAGACCCGACGGGCGACGGCGACGTCGCAGGAAAGCCCTGGTGGCTACGTGCGGCGCTCGCGGTAGGCCGGCGCTGGCCGACCTGGCTGGCGCTCACCTGCGCGGCCATCAGCCTTGCCGACGTCGGCGACGGCCTGGAGTACATGATCCTGTTCGTCCTGCCCGCTACGGGCTACCTGTTTCTCGCCGTGGTCGACAGACCGCGCATCACGTGGGTGGTCGCGGTCGCGGCAATGGCGACGGTTGTGGTCCTGCGCACGCTGGACATCGACCCGTGGCCCGCGCTGGCCGTCGTCGTGGTCGCCCTCGCCGCGGTGGGCCTGCTCAACGACCGGTTACGCAGGCCTCGCCTGTACGCGCTGCAGTCCCCGGGCGCGCTCGCCTTCATGGCGTTCGGCCTGGTGGTGCTCTCCGTTCCCGCCACGGTTGCGGGTTATCTCGTGGCGATCGGGCTGCTGGGTCACGCTGCGTGGGATGCCATGCATTGGCGGGCGAACAAGATTGTCGCGCGGTCGTTCGCCGAGTGGTGCGGGGTGTTGGACCTGGTGCTCGGGGTGGGGTTGCTGGCCCTTCTCCTGGTGCGCTGACCACGGTAAGAGTCCAACGGTTGCGCACATCGTTCCGCTATGAGTACGGTGTTCGCATAGCGAGAACGTCATACGCGAAAGGATGTTGGGCCATGTCGAAGGTCACCAGCTGGGACATGAAGGGCACCGGCTTCCACGTGCCCGCCGACCAGATCCACCGCCTGCCGACCAGCTACGCGCACCACCCCGAGACCGGCGAACTGGTGGTATGGGACGAGGCCACCGGCGGGAAGTACAGCAGGCCACCGCTGTTCCAGGCAGGCGGCGACGGGCTGACCTCGACCGTGGACGACTACCACGCGTTCTACCGGATGCTGCTCAACAAGGGAACCCTGGGCAGCGAGCGGATCCTGTCCCGGCCCTCGGTCGAACTCATGACGACGGACCACCTGACACCGGGGCAGAAGATCGACAAGGACGCATTCGGCGACCACTTCGGCCGGCACGGCGGGTACGGCTTCGGCATGGCGGTCCGTACCCACCGCCGCGACCTAGCCTCGCCGGGACAGTTCGGCTGGGACGGCGGGCTGGGCACCACCGCCTACGCCGACCCGGCCGAAGACCTCACAGGCATCCTGCTGACCCAGAGCGCGATGGACTCGGCCCACACACCGCGCCTGCACCGCGACTTCTGGACCACCGCCTACCAGGCAATCAGCTGAACACGACACCTCAAGCAGCCCGGCTCAGCCCGGAAGGCGGCGGCACGAGCAGAGGCATTCCCCTGGCCGTTGCCATTGCTGGGCCGCCTCCGGTGATGGATGTTGGTGGGACGAGTGGCAGCGACCAGAAGCGATCCACGAGGAGTTCGACATGAGCGATGCCGCGTCCCCTCCGGTCACCATGCCTACCCGGCGTCAGCGCCCCCTCGATCCGCCGCAAGAGCTGGAGAAGTGGCGTGCGGAGGCCCCGGTCCGCAGGTTGCGGTACGCCGACGGCCACCTCGGCTGGCTGGTGACCGGCTACGCGGCGGCCCGTGCCGTGATGGGCGACGGCCGCTTCAGCACCAGGCCCGAGCTCCACCATCCGACGACGCCGCAGATCGGGCGGCACCTGGCCATGCGCCGGCCGCCCGCGTTCTTCGTACGCCTGGACCCGCCCGAGCACACCCGCTACCGCAGGCTGCTGACCGGCCAGTTCACTGTGCGCCGCATGAAGGTGCTGGAACCGCGGATCGCCGAGATCACGGCCTCCACGCTCGACGCGATGCTGCGTACCGGCCCGCCCGCCGAGCTGGTGCGCGACTTCGCGCTGCCGATCCCCGGCCTGGTGATCTGCGAGCTGCTCGGCGTCCCGTACGCCGACCGCGAGAGCTTCCGGCGGCAGTCGGCGACGCTCGTGGCGTTAGATGTCAGCACTGAGCAGAAGCAGCAGGCGATGAACGAGCTGAACGCGTACGTGCGCGCTCTGGTGGCCGACAAGCGGGCCCGACCGGGCGACGACCTGATCAGCGGCCTGACGTCCGGCGGGGAGCTCACCGAGGAGGAGCTGGCCGGCGTGGCCATGCTGCTGCTCGTGGCCGGGCACGAGACGACGGCCAACATGCTCGCCCTGGGCACGTTCACCCTGCTCGGCAGCCCCGACCAGCTCGCCGCGCTGCGCCGGGACCCCGCACTGGTGCCGGGCGCGGTGGAAGAACTGCTGCGCTATCTCACAGTGGTCGACTTCATGGTACGGACGGCGCTGGAGGACGTGGAGCTCGACGGTCACACGATCAAGGCGGGTGAGACGGTGACGGTCTCCCTGCCCGCCGCCAACCGGGACCCGCTGCGGTTCGCCGATCCCGGGATCATGGACATCACCCGGGACGCGACCGGCCACCTGACGTTCGGACACGGCATCCACCAGTGCCTGGGCCAGCAGCTCGCCCGCAACGAGATGCGCATCGCCCTGCCGGCACTGCTCGACCGACTGCCGGGGCTGCGCCTGGCGGTGCCTGCCGAGGAAGTGCCCATGCGGTCGGACATGCTGGTCTACGGCGTACACCGGTTGCCGGTGACCTGGTAGCCAGCCGGTTGGGGTTGGTGCCGGCGGGGTCGGCCTTGATCTGCGGGCATCGGCTTTCCGATCGCGTAATTGGCGGGATCAGCGCAGGTGCCGGTGGATCGCGTGGCGGATCTGCTCGGGCGTCATCGGGTCGGCCGACAGGGCGCTGTGCAGCGTGAGGCCTTCGATGAGCGCGTCCAGCTCCCGGGCGGTGGTGGCGTCGAAGTGGCGTTCCAGCGCCTGGCGGCTGCGCGCCATCCATGCCTGTGTGACGGCTCTCAGGGCCGGGTTACGCGCCGCGGCCACGTACAGCTCCACAGTGAGGACGAGGTCGCGCTGTGAGCCGAGCACGTCGTCCGACACCAGCGTGATGACGGCCTCGACCGCCGCGTCGCGGTCCTGGGCGGCGCTCAGCCGCTCGTCGAAGACGCGCGCCACCGAGTCGGCGTGCCGGGTGAACGCCTCGGTGAGCACCTCGTCCAGGGACGTGAAGTGGTAGGTCATCGAGCCCAGCGGCACGTCCGCGGCGCGGGCGATCTCCCGGTGCGTCGTCCCGGCGACGCCACGCTCGGCGATGACGGTCAGCGCGGCGTCGATCAGCCGGTCCCGCCGCCCGGGGTCGTGCCGGCGAGGCCGCCGTGGAGCGGGTGACCGCGGGGTGGTGGGGCTGCTCATGCCGTACCCGGCTCGATCGTACGGATCACGCGGGCGGGATTGCCCACCGCTACCACGTTCGCCGGGAGATCGCGCGTGACCACCGCGCCGGCGCCGACGACGGTGTTGTCCCCGATCGTGACCCCGGCCAGGACGATCGCCCCGCTGCCCAGCCACACGTTGTCGCCGATGGTGATCGGTTTCGCGGCCTCCCACTTCGCCCGGCGGAGCTCCGGATCGACCGGGTGCGTCGGCGTCATGAGCTGCACGTACGACCCGATCTGCACGTCGTCGCCGATGGTGATCGGCGCGACATCCAAAGCGACGAGACCGAAGTTGGCGAACGACCGGGCGCCGATGCGGATGTGGCTGCCGTAGTCGACCCGCAGCGGAGGCCGGATCTCCGTGCCCTCACCGATCGCACCGAGCAACTGGGTGAGCAGCCGGCGCCGCTCCTGCGGATCACGGGCCGATGTCGCGTTGTACGCGTCCATCAGGTCCATGGCCCGCAGGTTGAGCTCGGCCAGCTCCGGGTCATCAGCGATGTACAGGCCGCCGGCGAGCATCCGCTCACGCATCGAGCGACCATCGAGGTCAGGCGCCATATGTACGAGGGTACACATCACTGACGTACTGGTCGGCGTAAGTCCCAGTGGGTGCGATGGGCGTGATGACATCGATCAGGACGCCATTGGGATCGGCCACGATGAAGTGCCGCTGCCCGAAGTCCTCGCTGCGCAGTTCGAGCTCAGGTCGCAGCCCTTCACCGGCGACGAGCCGTTCCCACTCGGCATCGACGTCCTCCACCTCGAAGTTGAGCAGCAACCCCTGCACCGGCGCGCGATATCCCTCGGGCAGGGTCGGGTGGGTGTAGTCGAGCAGTGCGAGCTCGTACGCCGGCGGCCCCGGCCGCCGCAGGCTGACGTACCAGGCCGCCTCGAAGGTCGTCTGGAAGCCGAACAGCCGGGTGTAGAAGTCGTGGGACTCGGTCAACCGCGAAGTGGCGATGACCGGATAGAAGCTGGTCAGTGTCATGGAAACTCCCTTTCGCATACCGGCGGTATGCGAAGGTACAGTATTGACGTACCATCGGTATGTCAACGGGAGAGGGAACCGCCATGGCCGAAGGGGTCAGGACCCGCCAGCGCGAGCAGACCAAGCGCACTCTGCTGCGCGCGGGCCGGCGGCTGTTCGCCACCCATGGCTACGCCGCGGTCGGCCTGGCGGAGATCGTGCACACCGCCGGGGTCACCAAGGGCGCCCTGTACCACCACTTCGCCGGCAAGGCCGAGCTGTTCCGCGCGGTCCTCGAACAGGTACAGCAGGAGGTCGCCCAGAAGGTGGCCACGACCGCCGACGCCGAGGACGACCCCTGGGAGCAGCTGAAGGCGGGATGCCGGGCCTTTCTCGCTGCGAGCACCGACCCGGACGTCCAACAGATCATGCTCATCGACGGCCCCGCCGTGCTGGGGTGGAGCGACTGGCGCGCGCTGGACGAGGCCGCCTCGGCCCGCCACCTGGCCGAAGCACTCACCACCCTCATCGAGGAAGGAGTCATCACGCCGCAGCCGGTCGAACCGCTCACCCACCTGCTGTCCGGCGCCATGAACGAGGCGGCACTGTGGCTGGCCAGGTCAGCCAACCCCAGCGACCTGGCCGACACCTGGGTTGCGCTCTCACAGCTGCTCCAGGCACTACGCCTCAAGCCAACCCACCCGGCCGCGGCAACGGATTGATCGCCGCACACCGCACTCCACGCACCGGCCGGAACAGCCTGCTGCGGCGATGGTCGCCTTGCCACCCGCCGGGAAGCAGTGCGCCTTGTGCCAGCCCCGTCCACGGGCACATCAGCACCCGCCAGGAACTGGACGAATACGAGTGGGCCTGCTGGGGGTCACTGGCCGCCTGGGCACTAGGTTCTCCTAGATGATCTCGAGGTTGGCCATCATCCCCATGTCCTCGTGCTCGGCGTTGTGGCAGTGGAAGAGGTAACGGCCGCGGTAGCCGTCGAAGCGGGTGATGATCTCCACCGATTCGCCCGGCCGCAGGGAGACGGTGTCCTTGAGTCCCGCGTCGTGCGGCAGCGGCGGCCTGCCGCCGCGCGAGAGCACCCGGAAGCCGACCAGATGCAGATGGACGGGATGGTGGACGTCGGCGACCACTCGCCACACTTCGACGTCATCGAGACGGGCGGTGACGTCGGAGCGGGCGGGGTCGAACGGTAGCCCGCCGATCAGCCATCCGTGCCCGCCGTGCATCTGTCCGGCGCGGAAGGCGAAGTCGCGCACCCTGACGGCGTCCGACCGTCGCCAGGCCGGCAGATCGGTGGAGAGCGTACTCGGAACACGGCTGTCGTCGGTGGCTTTGCGGGCGACGCGGAAGGCCATCACGTCGCGGGCACGGCCCGAGCCGAGCTGGTTGACCAGCCTGACCAGGCTGCCGACCGGGACGCCGGAGAAGTCGACGACCACGTCGTAGCGTTCGGCCGGCGCGATCGGCAGCGACCGGCGGGTGACCGGGGTCGCCAGGAGTCCCTGGTCGGCGCCGATCTGGACGAGGTCGAGCCGGCGTCCGTCGTCGGTGATCGCTTCGAGCTCGTAGTGCCGGGCGTTGGAGGCGTTCAGGATGCGCAGCCGGTAGCGGGCCGCGTCGACCTCGTGCACGGGCCACGGGGCGCCGTTGACCAGGATCACGTCGCCGAGGACTCCGGCGAGGTACGGCTCCCGCACACCAGGCCGTACGCGCAGCGTGGGGTCGAGTGCGGGGTAGACGAGGGCGCCGTCGGCGGCGAATGCCCGGTCAGCGATCATGAGGGGCAGTTCGCGCGGGCCCGCGGGCAGGCCGAGCGCGTCCTCGGCGTCGTCGCGCACGATGTGCATCCCGGCCAGGCCCCGCCAGATCGCGGGGGCGGTGAAGTCCATCCGGTGGTCGTGGTACCACAGCAGCGTCGGCCGCTGGTCCAGCGGGAAGGAGTAGTCCCGCGTCAGCTTGGTGACCACCGCGCGCGGATCGTGCATGCCGTGCATCCCGTGCGCCGTGTGCGTGGTGGCGTCGTGCCGGCCTTCGGGCAGGACGAGGTCGGTCGGGTACCCGTCGGAGGCCGCCGGCGTCCGTCCGCCGTGCAGGTGCACGACAGTCGGCACGGGCAGCTCATTGCGGTGCGTCACGGTGACCGGCCGGCCGCGGCGCGACTCGATCGTCGGCCCGGGGAAGGCGCCCTCATACGTCCACAGCGGCGTCTTGACGCCGGGCAGGATCTCCGCACTCGCTTCGCGCTGGGTGATCTCGTAACGGTCGGCGCCCCCTGTTGTGCTGACCGGCTTCAGCACGGAGGGAATCGGCAGCGGCACCTGGAACGGCGGCGGTAGCGGTACGGCGCTGCGCAGCTCGGCACCGGTGATCGACGGCCGGCGGGCCAGCGCGGCCGCGGTCGACAGCCCGGTGGCCGCCATCAGCCCGAGCGCCCCGCCGATGCCCAGCACCCGCCGCCTGGTCATGCCACGCTCACGCATTGCGGGCCTCCCTTCGCAGGAGGGGCTGGCGCCAGACCGCGACGAACTGCACGACGAGCGCGGCGACCGTCATCACGCCCAGCGGGATGTGCAGCCACAACGCGCCGTCCAAACCGGCGAAGTACTGCACCGTCTCGGCCGCCACCACCGCCGTCGTGGCCAGGAACGGCCAGGCCTGACGCAGTCGAACCCAGACGATGATCGCCACGATCACCTGCAGGTAACCGATGGAGGTGACCACGTCGGCGCCGACCGCGTGCCAGCGCAGACTGTCGTAATCACCGGTCAGATACACCCCGGCGAACACCGGCTGACCGACGATCGCCACCACGTGCGCGCTGACGACGGTCCGCAGGGTCCACCCCACGGGTGTCGTCAGATGTGCGGCATTGGTGACCATGAAGGAGCCTCCTGTCGTATTTCTCGATTCACCAACGCCCGACACTATGACTCAGCAGTTATCTTGTCGAAGATCAATATTGCTATACTGTCATGTAACGGGAGGCATGATGGATCTGAACACGCTCCGGCAGTTCGTGGTCGTGGCGCGGCTGGAGCACCTCAGCCGCGCAGCTGAGGAGCTTCGCGTCGCCCAGCCGTCGCTGAGCCGTACCATCGCCCGGTTGGAGAGCGAGTTGGGCACGCCGCTGTTCGATCGGAGCGGCCGGCTCCGGCTGAACGACGCGGGCAAGCTCTTCCTCGGTTACGTCGAACGCTCCTTGGGGGAGCTCGACGCGGGATGCCGGGCCGTCGCCGAGGCCATCAGCGAAGGTGTGGGCACCGTACGGCTGGCATCGGAAACCTTCCTCACCCTCACCGGGCCACTGGCGGCCTACAAGCGCGCTCATCCCGACATCGAGGTCGAACTCCGCTGGATGGCGGCCGAGGACATGGCCCGCCACCTGCGGGCCCAGGAGGTCGACCTGTGTGTCGCCTCCCAGCCCATTTCCGCGGAGGGCTTGACGGCGGTTCAGCTGCTCGATGACGCGGTAGGGGTGGCCACGCCGCTCGGCCATCCGCTGGCGAGCCGTACCTCTGTGAGCATCGACGAACTCGCCGGCCAGCCCTTCGTGAGCGCCCGCAAGGGGCACTGGCAACGCAGGCTGCTCGATCGGCTCTTCGCCGCACGAGGCCTCACCCCGAAGATCGTCTGCGAGGTCGACGAGTCCAGCGCCATCGCCGACCTGATCAGCGCGGGGCTGGGCATCGGCCTCGTCCCCGCCTTCGCCCGGCGTAGCTCCATGCGCACCGCCGCCGCCTGGATCGCCGTCGACAGCCCCGACTGCCGTCGCGCGGTCACCCTCTATTGGGGGGCCGACAGCCACCTGTCAACCGCCGCCCGGCTGATGCGCACCACGATCACCAGTTGGAACTGGATCACCCCCGAACCATGATGAGCTCATGGGGCGGGCGTTGGCCATCGCGGGCGAGCAGTGCGCCAGTCCGACGAGATATCGCACCCAGGCTGCCGTCCCCCTGACATTCCGGCGGGTTGTGTCGTCGTACTAGCGAGAAGCCGAGATTCCACTTGGAATGGAAGGGATGGGTAGCGATGGCTACGCAACGCGAGGTGGACGAAGCCGAGATTCGGCAGCACGTCGACAAGATTGTCGAAGGACTCCGGGCCAAGGATCTCGAGGGCCTGAAGCAGCTTTACGCAACGGACGTCGTCTCCTTCGACATCGAGCCGCCGCTGCAGCATGTGGGGGTAGAGGCGAAATTGAAGAACTGGGCGAACGCGTTCGCGTTCTTCGAGGATTTGGCTTATGAGGTTCGCGACCTGACGCTCACCGTGGGCGATGATGTGGCATTCGGGCACTGCTTCGGTCGGCTCAGCGGCACGCTGAAGAACGGCACGGCGACGAGCGGTATGTGGGTCCGGGCCACTTTCTGCTTCCGGAAGATCGACGGCAATTGGTTGATCGCGCACGACCAGGTTTCCGTGCCGCTCGACATGCCGAGCGGCAAAGGAGTGACCGACCTCGAGCCCTGACGAGCTGTCGCGTGGTCCCTGACCATGTGGCGGCGGCCACGGATGAATTCGACGACCGGGCCGGGTCTACCCCTACACACTGCGCACATGATCAGTGAGGGACCATGAGCACAAACGCACTACCGCCCGTCGTGGACGCCGGCACCTGGCAGCGTCAGCTCGAAGCACTCCGTGTCCGGGAGAGCGGCGGGTCGGGAACAAGATGGCCTGATATTCCACCGCGAACAGCCCGTTCGGCGCCGACGTCGGCCCGCTGCGCCTTCACCCGCACCAACGTCGGCTCCGGGCTGCGTCCCTTCCACGACCTGCGCACCCCTGTCGGCTGAACGCCTCCGGACCGGCCGTGCAGGCATCTTCACCACGGACGCCAGCCCGGAGGAGGCCCGGCCCTCGTCTGCATTCGGTATGTATGATCGCAGGCGAAGTGGAGGGGAGTACTCCTTCGCGGCCGCGTCGTCATCACGGACCCGCCTCGGGGCCCGGTGCGGTCGGTCCGCGACGCCGCGGGCGGAGAAGACCTCCGACGGACGTGTCAACGCCAAGTCGGAGGAGCGCTCATGCCCCCACCTATGTCCGTGCCCGCCTGGCTGTGGGCGGCCACCATCGCCGCCCTGCTCGGGCTCATTCTCCTCGACCTGATCATCGTCAACAGGAGACCCCACAAGGTTACGATTGCCGAGTCGGCCCGGTGGATCGCCTTCTACATCGGCTGTGCCGTCGTCTTCGGCGCAGGCGTGTGGATCTTCGGCGGCGATGACCACGCGGCCTCCTACATCACCGGCTACATCACCGAGTACACGCTGAGCGTCGACAACCTGTTCATCTTCATGCTCATCATGGCGAACTTCGCCGTGCCCGCGATCCACCAGCACCGCGTGCTGCTCATCGGGATCATGATGGCGCTGGTCATGCGCGGGATCTTCATCGGCGTGGGCGCGCAGGCCGTACAGCGCTTCAGCTGGGTGTTCTGGCTCTTCGGCGGCATCCTCATCTACACCGCGTGGAAATTCGCCTTCAACAACAACGACGACGAGGAGTACGACCCCAACGGCGGCGTCGTACGGCTGGTCCGCAGGCTGTTCCCCGTCACCGACACCTACCACGGCGCACAGCTGACCATCAAACAGGACGGCCGCCGCCTGCTGACCCCGATGTCCATCGTCATCGTCGCCATCGGCGGCGCGGATCTGGTCTTCGCGGTCGACTCGATCCCCGCCGTCTTCGGCATCACCCAGGACGCCTACCTGGTCTTCGCGGCCAACGCGTTCGCGCTGATGGGGCTGAGACAGCTGTACTTCCTGCTCGGCGGACTGGTGGAGAAACTCGTCTACCTCACCTACGGCCTGGCGGTCATCCTGGGCTTCATCGGCGTGAAACTCGTCCTGCACGCCCTGCACGAGAACGAACTGCCGTTCATCAACGGCGGCGAGCACGTCACCTGGGCCCCAGAGATCAACAACTGGATCTCGCTGGCCGTCATCGTCACCGTACTCACCGTCACGACGGTGGCCAGCGTGATCAAGTCCAGGCGCGACACACGCCAGGCCGCCGAGCAGTCCATGTCCGAACCGTCCGTGTCCGAGCCCGCCGACCAGGCGCGCCACTGATCAGCAGGCAGGCTCGCCGACCGGCGGCGAGCCTGCCTCGAATACGGCTTGTGCGCCTTCCCTTAGTCGAGCGGGGGGCGCGGTGTTGCCGCTGGTCGACAGTTGGCCGGACAACAAGCACCGCCAAGAGGCCCGTTCCGCGGCGCATGGGCTGACGCATCCTGAGGACTTGGCGCTGCTCGACGCGAGCACGCGCGAACATGTGCGCTTTGCCGAAACTTTCGTTGGAGGCGATGGCGACGCCGGCCTTGTTCGAGGGCTTCAGGCGCGAGTGTGCGGAAGTCTGCCCGTGGTCAGGTGCTCTCATAGGCGGCCGAGCAGCGTGGGGCCATGGAGCGTATTAGTGCTGAGCTCAGGGTTGGGCGGCAGCCATGACGCCGTGCACGGCTTGGGTGATGCGGTCGGCGGCCTGGCCGGGATCGGGCCGGCCGGCGTCCAGCCAAGCGATGACGGCCTCAATGGTGAAGGTGGGAATCAGGTTCGCGGCCCAGTCCAGCCACGGACCCGCGGGAATCCTCCTGGCCAGGTTGAGGCGAGCGACCTCGCGGGACGCAGCGGTGATGGAGTCGATCAGCTCGTGGAAGTCAGGCTCGCGGGCCGCGTAGCGAAACAGCAGGCGAAAGCCGTCCGGGTCGGCCGTCGCGGCGCGTAGCAGCGCCGGGATGGTGTTCTCGTCGAAGTCGTCGGTGCCAGTGGCCTCGGCCAGCCGCACGCACGCCCGGTCGAGCACCGCCCGGTAGAGGTCGGCTTTGGACTCGAAGTGCCGGTACAGCATGGCCCGGGTCAGGCTTGCTTCCGCGGCGACGTCGTCCAGGCCGGTGGCGGCATAGCCGGCGCGGGCGAAGGCGCGGGTGGCCGCGTCGAGGATCTGCTCGCGGCGCTCGGCGCGGCGTAGCCGCCGCACCGGCGCCTGCTGAGCCGCAGCGGTCTCCGGCGGGGCGCTGTCCGGGTCGGGGTTGCTCATCCGCACTCCTCCACTTGTAGAACTCGAAGTATACAAGTAGCTTTATTTACGTTCGAGTGTACAAACCTTCGTCTACTCCTACTGGTGGAGGAGCTGTGTCCGATCCCATTCGGCTGCCGTTCGAGCAGGCCAGCCCGATGCGTCCCGCACCGCTGCTGCGCACGCTGCAGGCCCGAGGACCCGTCCACGCCATCCGCACCGCGGTCGGAGATCCGGCCTGGCTGGTGACCGGATACGAGGAGGTGCGCCGCCTGCTGGATGACGACCGGCTCGGCCGCGCCCACCGCGAGCCGGAGCGTGCCTCCCGTACCGGCGAGTCGGCGCTGTTCGGCGGCCCGCTCGGCGACTTCGACACCGAACAGGCCGACCACCGGCGGATGCGCTCGCTGCTGCAGCCGCACTTCTCGCCCAAGCGGATGCGTGCGCTACGCGGCCGCATCGAAACCCTCACCACGAACCTGCTCGATGAGCTGGCCAGCGCCGGACCGCCCGCCGACCTGCACGCCGCGCTGGCGCTGCCGCTGCCGATCGCGGTCATCTGCGAGCTGCTCGGCGTGCCGTACGAAGACCGCACGCAGTTCCGCGCCTGGACCCAGGCCGCCGCCGACATCACCGACCGCGCCCGCTCCGAGCAGGGCCTGGCCGAGCTGTTCGCCTACGGCCAGAGGCTCGTGGCCGGCAAACGCGCCGACGGCGAAGCTGACGCCGACGTGATCTCCCGCCTGGCCGCCACAGAGGGGGTCAGCGACGACGAGGCCGCCGCGATGGGCATGACGCTGCTTTTCGCCGGGCACGAGACCACGGTCATGGCGATCGGCATGGGCGCGCTGTGGATGCTGGCCACGCCCGGCCAGTGGCAGGCCCTCGTGGACGACCCGTCCCGGATCGACGCTGCGGTGGAGGAGATTCTGCGCGCGCCCGGCCTGGGCGGGGGCGGCATCCCCCGCTATGCCCGCACCGATCTGGAGATAGCCGGCGTTCACGTACGGGCCGGGGACCTGGTGCTGCTGGACACCGGCGCGGCCAACCATGATCCGGCCGTGTATACCGAGCCTGACCGCTTCGATCTCAATCGGCCGGCCATGCCGCATCTGACCTTCGGCCACGGCGCGCGGTACTGCATCGGCGCGCCGCTGGCCCGCATCGAGCTGCAGACGGTCTTCTCCCAGCTCGCCGCCCGCTTTCCCACCCTGAAGCTGGGCTGCGCGGTGGCGGAACTGACCTTCAACCCCAACGTCCTGACCGGCGGCCTGACCTCGCTGCCCGTCACCTGGTGACCGAGGCGGCACGGGTGGTGGCGGTGGAGCCGGAAACCGCGGCTGCGCGAGCAGGCGCAGGCGGACGGTGAAGCCGGCAGGACCGGCGATGGGGCGCACCGTAATCGCTACGTAAGAGCTGACCGGCCGCTGACATGGTGCCCTTGAAGCATGAAGCTGTTCAGACGTCCGGTCACGTTGGCTGTGGTCGGCTTGGGCGCCGTGCTGTTCGCCATCGCGATGTACCTGTTCCAGCCGTGGCGACTGTTCACGACCGTCGTGGTGAACGAGCCCCCGCCCATGCTTTCGTCAGCTCCGCACGATCAGGCAGGTGCCTCCCTCTCTGCCACCCCACCCGTACAGCCGACGAGTGCACTTGCCAAGCAGACCGAGCAGCTCGCCCGGGGCACGTTCGTCTCCCACGAGCACAAAACCACGGGCATGGCGGAAGTGCTGAGGCTGCCGGACGGATCGCGGGTACTGCGTTTGGCGGACCTGAACACCTCGGACGGCCCTGACCTGCGGGTCTGGCTGAGCGACCAGCCGGTCACCCAGGACTGGTTCGCCTTCGACGACGGACGTCACCTTGAGCTGGGCCATCTCAAAGGCAACCAGGGCAACGCCAACTACTCCATCCCAGCCGAAGCCGACCTGAGCACGCTGAAGAGCGTGACCATCTGGTGCAAGCGGTTCAGCGTCTCATTCGGTGCCGCGGCGCTGAGCTGACTCACATCCGCAGCCCCAGGCAGCGGTGCAGGCGCCGCCCGAGCCGGCTTTCAATCTCAGGGCCGGCCCGTCTGATGCGAGCCGACGGGGCCCAGCAACGTGTCGAGGGCCTGACGCAACCCGGTGGTGTCGGTGCCCGCCCAGCCCACGTACCCGTCGGGGCGGACGAGCACCAGCGGACCGCCGGGGACGGCGGGGGCCACCACGTTGACCCGGTCCTGCCGGCCGGTGACGTCGGCGTCGCCGATGAGGACGAAGCGCCGGTCGCGGAGCGCCTCGTACAGGCGGCCGCCGCCGGCGAGAGGGACGTCGGAGGCGCGGGCGCCGGTCAGTTCGTGCGCGCCGTGCGGCGCCGGGTAGTGGTAGCCGATGCCGCTGAGCTGCCCCGTCACCTTCTCGCGCACCTTGGGGACGGACAGCGCCCGGCGGGCGGCGAAGCCGCGGACGGCCCGCCCGGCGGCCGACTCGATCATGGCCGCCCGGATGATGGCGCCGCTGCTGCGCAGCACCGAGCGGCCGACCGGATGACGCTCGGTGTGGTAGGTGTCGAGCAGGGCGTCGGGCGCGCCGCGCAGCACGGCGGCGAGCTTCCAGGCCAGGTTGGCAGCGTCCTGGATCCCGGTGTTCATGCCCTGGCCGCCCGCGGGAGAGTGGACGTGGGCGGCGTCCCCGGCCAGGAAGACCCGGCCGACCCGGTAGTGGGGCACCTGCCGCTCGTCGCTGTGGAAGCGCGACAGCCAGCGGGCGTCGTGCATGCCGAAGTCGGTGCCCAGGGCGCGCCTGGCGACGTCGCGGACCTCGTCCAGGGTTAGGGGCGCGTCGTCGGGGACGGAATGGAGGCGGTCCCAGGCGAAGACCCGGTGGTAGCCGTCGCCGAAGGGCGCGATGAACGCGAACGCGTCGCCCACCCCGTTGACGGTCAGCAGCTCGGCGGGCTGCTCGGCGACCCGCACGTCGGCGAGCATGATGGACTTCAGCACCGACTTGCCGGGGAAGGGCTGGCCGAGGGCGCGCCGTACCGCGCTGTGGAAGCCGTCGGCGCCCACGGCGTAGGCGGCGCGGTGGGCGCCGTGCGCGGTCGTGACCGTGACCCCGATGGCGTCCTGGCCCACCTCCAGCACCTCGGCGTCGTAGACGATCTCGACGCCCGCCTTCAGCGCCCGCTCCAGGAGCAGATGCTCCACGTTGTACTGCGGGATGATCAGCAGGTACGGGTAACGGCTGGGCAGCGCGCCCAGATCGACCTCCACCCGCTCGAACAGCCGCACGCGGCGCAGCGCGGCGCCCATGGGCACGAGCTGGTCGGCCAGGCCGCGAGCGTCCAGTTGTTCCAGGGTGCGGGCGTGCACGCCGAACGCGCGGGAGAGGTTGGAGATCCTGTCGTCACGGCGCTCCAGCACGGTGACCGCGATCCCGGCCTCGGCCAGATCACCCGCGAGCAGCAACCCGGTCGGCCCCGCACCTACGACGATCACTTCGGACATGTCCTGTGCTCCTTAGTAGTAGGCGCGCATGAGCTCGGTCGCCCAGGCCGGCTGAACCGTCTCACCCTGCGGGCCGAATTCGGCCATGTAGGGCTTGACGTCCAGGACGGGGCTGCCGTCGATGGCGTCCAGCCCGCGTACGTGCAGGTCCAGCCCGTCCACGGCGAGCAGCCGGCACCGGGAGACGCCCAGCCGGTTCGGGCGGTTCTTGCCGCGTTGAGCGAAGATGCCGACCTCCGGCCAGTCCGGGTTCCCCCTGGGGCGGCGGGCGGAGGTGTGCACCGAAGCCGGATCCACGCGGTGGAACTGGAACACCACCTCCAGATGCGAGAACGCGTCCAGCCCGGCGACGCTGCCCGGCCCGTAGCGGGTGGCGTCGAGGCGGATCAGCGCCTGCTCGGTGTTCCAGTCGTCGTCGAACGCTTCCGTCCGCCCGCCGATGACCGTCCCCACGGCCTCGACGATGATCTCCTCCATCGTGCTCCTCCAATGTTCTGGGCTGCGGTTCCCGACAGTACGGCGCGGCGGTCCCGGCCGGATCAGTCACGGCGACCTGAGCCTCGTGGAGCCCCGGCGCGCGGATTAGGTAGGGTCGGCGCATCATGATCGGGCGAAACGCGGAGATTGCCGAGCTCAGCCGGATGATCGCCGAGTCACGGGCCGGGCGGGGCAACGCCGTCGCGATGTACGGTGAAGCCGGGATCGGCAAGTCGGCGCTGCTGGCGGAGGCCGCGTACCGGGCCGGCGAACACTCGCTCGTCCTGCGTGCCACCGGCGTCGAGGCCGAGTCCGAACTGCCCTTCGCCGCTCTGCACCTGCTGCTGCGCCCGGCTCGCCACCTGATCGACCGGCTGCCTCCCGGGCAGGGGGCGGCCTTGCGCGGCGCGTTCGGCGAAGGGCACGCAGGTGCTCCCGATCGTTTCCTCGTCGGGCTCGCGGTGCTGACCCTGCTCTCCGACCTCGCCGAAGAGCGTCCGCTGCTGTGCCTGATCGACGACGCGCACTGGCTTGACCGCGCGTCCCTGGACGCGCTGACGTTCGCCGCCCGCCGCCTGGCGGCCGAACGGATCACCATGATCTTCGCCGGCCGTGACGGCGTCGAGCCGGCTGTCAACGGCATTCCCGAGATGCGTATATCCGGCCTGACCAGGGCCGACTGCGAGCAACTGCTCGCCGGGCACGCGGCCGGGCTCACCCCCGAGGCCCGCGACCGGGTGATCGAGGAGGCCGAGGGCAATCCCCTGGCGCTGCTGCACTTCGCCGAGATCCTGACACCCGAGCAGCGGGCGGGGCACCTGGCGCCGCTTCCCTTGCAACCGCCGGGAGCCTCCGTGGCCGGGCGGCTGGAGCTGTCGCTGCGCGCCACCATCCGGCGGCTGCCTGAGCGCACCCGACTGCTGCTCCTGGTCGCCGCCGCCGACGGCTCGGGCAGCCTGCGGCTCGTCCTGCGGGCGGCGCAGGCCTTCGGCGCGGGGCCGGCGGACCTGGAGCCGGCCGAGCACGCCGCTCTGATCGACGTCTCCGGCGACCGGCTGCGCTTCCGTCACCCGCTCGTCAAGGCCGCGGCCTACCACGAGGCGCCGCTCGCCCGGCGTACGGCCGCCCACCTGGCACTGGCCGGGGTCCTCGGCGGCGAGGAGCATGCCGACCGCCGGGCCTGGCAGCTGTCGGCGGCCGCGCTCGAACCCGACGAGGAGACCTCGGCGATCCTCGCGGCGGCCGGCGAGCGCGCGGGAGAACGGGGCAGCAACGCCTCGGCCGCCACCGCGTACGAGCGGGCGGCGCAGCTCACCGTCGACCGGGAGCGACGCGCCCAGTGGCTGGCCGCCGCCGCGGAGTCGGCACTCGGCGCCGGGCAGCTTTCCCGTGCCGGGGCCGCCGCCGACCGGGGCCGCCGCCTGGCCGCGGACCCGCTGCTGCTGGCCCGGCTGGCCAGCGTGCGCGCCACGGTCGAGGCGGAGCAGGGTGATCCGGCGCCGGCCGCGTACACGCTGATCGCCGCCGCCGAGGGCATCCTGCGGACCGCGCCCGCGGACGCGGCGTCCCTGCTCGCCACGGCCGCGGGTGAGGCCTGGTTCGCCGGCGACCGTGGCGCGCTCGAGCGGGCCGCGGACCTTCTGGAGTCGCTCGCTCCCGTCGTGGAGGCACGCCTGGCCGGCGTGGCCGCGGCCGTGCGCGGCATGGAGCGCGTGGCCTCCGGCGACCCGGCCACCGGGCTGCCCCTCCTGCGCGCGGCCCTTCCCGGGGAAGAGGCGGTGGGCGGCGGCGCGGGCGATCGGGTCGCCGGCACCTACGCCGTGTTCGGCGCTCTCATGACCGGCGACGACGACGCCGCTTGCGAGCTGGCCGCCGCCCGGGTGGCCGCCTGCCGCGGCCACGGGCTCGTCGGAGCGCTACCGCACGCCCTGCAACTGCTCACCCAGGCGCAGATCCTGCGCGGCCGGCACGCCGAGGCGGCCGCGTCGGGGGCGGAGGCCTGGCAGATCGCACGGGACACGGGGCAGGAGGGACGGCTGCGCCACCTGCACGGCGTCCTCGCCCGCCTGGCCGCCATCCGGGGCGAGGACGACGAATGCCGACGCCTCGCCCACGAGGCAGAGGGCTCCGCCAGGGAACGCAACGGATCCGGCTGGGGCGGGTGCGCGCTGACCCTGCTCGATCTCGTACGGGCCCGCTACGACGCCGCGGCGGAGCGGATGGCGGGGATCCTCGACGGCCCCCTCGGCCATACGGTGATCGTCACCTTCGCCGTCGCCGACTATGTCGAGGCCTGCGCCCGCCTCGACCAGCCTGCCCGGGCCGCCGCTGCGTTCGCCCGGTTCGACGCGTGGGCCGAGGCCAGCGGCCGGTCCTGGGCGGCGGCGGTCGCCCACCGCTGCCGGGCGCTGCTCGCGCCACGCGAGGGGGCCGAGGCGCACTACGAGGCGGCTCTCGCGCTGGCTCCACACGGCGGGCGCCCCTTCGAGCAGGCGAGGACCCGCCTCCTGTACGGCGAGTGGCTGCGTCGGGCCCGGCGCCGTGCCGACGCCGGCGCACAGCTGCGCGCCGCGTTGGAGGGCTTCGCCGAGCTGGGAGCCGAGCCCTGGGCGGAACGGGCCCGTGCCGAACTGGCCGCGGCCGGTGTTCACGCCGCCGAGCTCAGGCCGCCCGCTGCGAGCACGGCGCTCGGCACGCTGACCTCCCAGGAACTCCAGGTGGTGCGGCTGGCCGCCACCGGGGCCACGAACCGGCAGATCGGCGCCCAGCTCTTCCTCAGCCCGCGGACCGTGGGATTCCACCTGTACAAGGCGTATCCCAAGCTGGGTGTCTCCTCGCGAGCCGAGCTGGCGGGCATCGACCTGGGCCCGCCGGGGTGAACCACCGCGCGCGTAGCTGCCGCCGGCTCGCAGCGCGGCCGCGATCATGGTGGTCTCGGCCAGTTCCTGCTGGGTCGCGCGGTGTCCGAGACTGGCTGAGGCCGGTCAGTTGCGTCCGGCCATGACACCGCCGTCGACGTCCCAGACGGCGCCGGTGACCCAGTCGGTCTGGTCGGACAGGAGGAAGGCGACGGTGGCGGCCACGTCGTCGGGGGTGCCGGTACGGCCGAGGGGGTGGAAGGTGTTGAAGCCGTCGAGTGCGGAGTCGACGTCCGCCTTGGGGATGAACTCCTCGTAGATCGGGGTGCGCACGACGGCGGGGGCGACCGCGTTGACGCGGATGCCGTGCGGGGCGAGTTCCATCGCGAGGTGCTGGGTGAGCGAGTGCAGCCCGGCCTTGGCCATCGAGTACGCCGACGAGGGCGTCGCGGCGACGGCCTGGTGCGCCCACATGGAGCCGATGTTGACGACGGCTCCCTTCGTGCCGCGGGCGACCATGTTGCCGGCGACGGTCTGGGTGAGGAAGAAGAAGGCCCGGTTGATGGCCTGGTAGCGGTCGTAGTCCTCGGGTGTGTGCGCCAGGAAGGACTTCGGGGCGAAGACACCGGCGGCGTTGACGAGGAGGGTGGCGTCGGCGTGCTGGTCGGTGAGGATGGCGCGCAGACGGTCGACGGCCGCGGGGTCGCCCAGGTCGGCCGCCAGGCCGACGGCCTTGCCGCGGGTGGAGAGGGCGGCTGCTGCTTCGTCGGCGCTGGACTGCGTGCGGCCGGTGACGACGGCGCTGCCGCCGGCGTCGAGGACGTGGCGGGCGACGGCGTATCCCATGCCGCTGGTGCCGCCGATGACGACGACCTTCTGCCCGGTGAAGTCGAGGGTGGTGCTGGACATGTGGTGCTCCTGTTTCGGTGAGTGCCCGGGCGGGGGCGCTGCCGGGGCTGAGGGTTCGGAGCGGGTTCAGACGGCCACGGTCTGGAAGCCATGGAGCAGGGTGATCTCAAAATACGCCATGGTTATGCCTCACTCGATCGGCAGGAAATGAGTCGAGCGGTAGATACCGCGATCTGCCTGCCAAGATAGGCATTCCATACGAGGTTCGGTAGACGATGCCGTTGAATCAAGCCATAAGCGGTATGTATAGCTAGCGGGCGGCTGCGAGGTTGTCGGCAAGGTGGCGAAGGTCCGCACCGAGCGGGGAGTCGGCGCTCCACACCGCTTCGAAGGAGATCTGCACCTCGCGGCCCTGGTTCATCAGGGGCCGATGGGGCACGTCGGGCGAGGTGAGCTTGGAGCGGGGGACCATCGCCGAGCCCAGGCCCAGCTTCGTCCAGTCCTCCAGGACCTGGTAGCTGGCGGCTTCCCCCGGATACGTCCGCAGGGGCAGCTCGTACGCCTGGAAGAGCTGCGTGGTGAACGTGGTCAGGCCGCAGGTGTCCGGAACGAGGATGAACTGCTCCTTGCCGGCCTCTTCGAGTTCGACCGGAGCGTCCTGTCCGGAATCGGGGCTGACGACGACGATCGGCTCGACGTCGATGACCCGGTGCTCGAAGCGCGGCATCGCGGCCACAGCAGGGATCAGGATGATGTCGAGCTGGCCGGCCAGCAGACATTCGCGCAGGTCCTGCATGTTCGCCTCGCGCAGCACAAGGTCGCGGGGCACTGGCAGGTCGCGGACCATGCTGAACGCCCGGGCGACCAGGTGTGAGCCGATCAGGGGCGAGAGGCCCATGCGGATCTTCTGCTCGCCAGGCTCGGTCAGCCGCCTGGCCTCCGCCGCGACGGCGTCGAGCGCGACCACGGCCCGCTCGATCAGGGGCAGGATCCGGGCGCCGAAGGCGGTCTGGGTCACCCCGCGCGGCGACCGGTCGAACAGCTTGTCGCCGAGGCGCTCCTCCAGCTTGGCGATCCCGTTGGACAGCGCGGGCTGCGTGACGCCGTAAGCGCGCGCGGCGGCGCTGAACGACTTGGTCTCGGCGACTGCCTGAGCGTACCGGAGACCTTCGAGATTCAGGCGATCCATCATAGCCATGCCTTATCGCTGCATTCACTGATGTCCCCTACCCGGCTCGTTCTCCTGCGCCTATGGTGGGACTCCTGCTGATGAGCATAACCAGCAGCTATAGGTAGCGTCATGTTCGGAATGGAAGGCACCATGTCAGACTCTGCCGTGACCATGGTCGTGACCGAGCCCCGAGGCCCTCTGCGTCCCTCCGCGGCCGAGACGACGTCGCCGACGGGTAAGTGGGTCCGTGTGTCGGTCACGGCGAGCGGCGTGTGCAACGCCGACATCGGCACGGCGGCTGCCGCCGGTCCGGGCACCTCCTTTCCGGTCACCCCGGGGCACGAGGTCGCAGGTGTCATCGCCGAACTCGGCGACCAGGTCGAGAGCTGGTCGGTCGGGGACCGTGTGGCCGTCGGCTGGTTCGGTGGCAGCTGCGGGCACTGCGCGTTCTGCCGGACGGGCGACGTCGTCCACTGCCCCGAACGCAAGGTGCCCGGCCTGTCCTATCCGGGTGGCTGGGCACAGAGCATCACCGTGCCCGCCGATGCGCTCGCGCGCATCCCCGACGAGCTCGACCTCTTCGACGCGGCCCCGTTCGGCTGCGCGGGCGTGACGACCTTCAACGCCGTACGCAAGGCCGGCACGCGTGCGGGCGGACGGGTCGCCGTGTTCGGGATCGGCGGACTGGGGCACTTCGCCATCCAGTTCGCGGCGAAGCTCGGCTACGAGACCATCGCGATCGCCCGGGGCGGCGACCGGGAGAAACTCGCCCGCGGCCTCGGCGCGCATCATTACATCGACAGCAATGCTCAGGCGCCCGGAGCCGCACTGGAAGAACTCGGCGGCGCCGACCTCATCGTCCACACCGCCTCCTCCACCGTCCCCGTGGACGAGCTGCTCACCGGGCTGAACGTGCACGGACAGCTCACCCTCGTCGGTGTCGACGCGGGATCTGTGACTGTTCCGGCGGCCCAGCTCGTCATGAACGGCCACACCGTCACCGGACACCTGACCGGCAGTGCGCGCGAGACGGAGGAGGCGATGGAGTTCGCCGTCACCAACGGCGTACGCCCCATGATCGAGCGCATGCCGCTGGAGCAGGCCGGCGAAGCCGTGACCCGGCTGCGCTCCGGTGCTCCCCGTTTCCGCATCGTGCTGGACACCGCCGGCGGCGAGTGACCAGGCCCCCTCGGGCCGTCCGTCGCGTCGCCTCGGCCGCGGGGCGATCCCGACTTGCCTTGAACCACCGGCTGGACACCCGGAAGCCGGATGCCGAAACACTGCCCGAAGACACCGGGGTTCGGCCTGATCAGAAAGGGAAGCCACACATGTCCCACCGGGACAGCCACGACGTGATCGTGGTCGGCGCCGGCGCCTCCGGACTGGCCGCGGCCACCGCTCTGCACGCCGCCGGCCGCGACACGGTCTGCCTGGAGGCCCGCGACCGCATCGGCGGGCGCCTGCTCTCGGCCCCCACATCGGATCCGGACCGGGCCCTCGACCTGGGAGCCACCTGGTTCTGGGACGGAGAGGAGCGCGTGCGGGCCCTGGCCGCACGCAGCGGCATCGAGACCTTCGACCAGCATCTCGCGGGGGACACCCTCCTCCAGGAGACCACCGGCACACACCGCCTTACCGGCAACCTGATCGATGCCCCCTCCCGCCGTTTCGCCAACGGATCCCAGAGCCTCGCCTACGCCCTCGCGGCCGCCCTGCCCGCCGACATCCTGCGGCTGAACACGCCCGTCACCGCCATCCACCCGGACGGCCAGGGCGGACTTGACCTGCGCACCCCGGCCGGAACCCGGCACGCCGGGCATGTCGTCCTGGCCGTCCCCCCGGCCCTGGCGCTGGAGCGCATCGACTTCGGCGACGCGCTCCCCGCCGACCTCGTGCGCCTCGCCCGATCCACCCCCGTCTGGATGGGCGCCGTCGCGAAGGTTGTCGCCCAGTACCCCGCCGCCTTCTGGCGGGAGGAGGGGCTGGCCGGTGCGGCGTTCAGCAGAACCGGCCCCCTCCAGGAGATACACGACATGTCAGGACCCGACGGCCGGCCCGCCGCGCTCTTCGGATTCGCACACGCGCGCACCGTCCGCCCGGGATTCGACAAGGCCGTCACCGCCCAGCTCGTGGCGCTATTCGGCCCGGCCGCGGCCACCCCCGACGTCCTGCACGTGCAGAACTGGAGCACCGAGCAGTGGACCGCCCCGTCCACCGTGCCGCACCTTGCTGACTACTCGCTCTTCGGCCACCCCCTCTATCAGCAGCCGACGCTCGACGGCCGGCTGCACTGGGCGTCGACCGAGACGGCGACCGACCACGCCGGACACATCGAAGGCGCCATCGCTGCCGGAGAGCGCGCAGCACTGGCCGTACTGGCGGCGCCCCCCGTCCCGAACAGCCGCAGCATCACCGTCACCACCACCAGCCGATAGGGATCCCGTCCATGGACCACCATTTCGATCTCGTCGTCATCGGCTCCGGCTCCGGAAACTCGATCGTCGACAAGCGGTTCGCCGACTGGAAGGTCGCCATCATCGAGAAGGGCCTCGGCCCGCTCGACAGCTTCGGCGGCACATGCCTCAACGTCGGCTGCATTCCGACCAAGATGTTCGTGCACACCGCTGACACCGCCCGCGCGCCGGAGCACGGCGCCGAGCTGGGCATCGACCTGGCCCTGCGCGGCATCGACTGGCCCGCCGTACGCGACCGGGTCTTCGGCCGCATCGACCCCCTCGCGGCCGACGGCGAGCGCTACCGCGCGACGGGGCACGGCAACGTCGCCCTCTACCGCGGCACGGCCCGCTTCACCGGCGAGCGCCGGCTGGCCGTGGATACGGCGGAGGGGCCCATCACGATCACCGCCGACCAGGTCGTGGTGGCAGTCGGCAGCCGCCCGGACATCCCCGACGTACCCGGCCTGGACCATACGCTCGGCTACCACACCAGTGACACCGTCATGCGCATGGACCGGCTCCCGCGCCGCATGACCATCCTGGGCTCAGGCTTCGTCGCCACCGAGATGGCCCACGTGTTCTCCTCCCTGGGCGTCGAGATCACCCTGATCGCCCGCAGCGACGTACTGCTGCGACACGAGGACACGGACGTGGCCCGACGCTTCACCGAACTGGCGCAGAACCGGTGGGACGTGCGCCTGAACCGCAAAACTGCTGGGCGCCGGCAGAGAAGGAGACAAGCTGCTCCTCGACCTTGAGGGCCCCGAGGGTGCGGAGCTGCTGGAGACCGACGAGCTGCTGGTGGCCACCGGCCGCCGGCCCAACTCCGATCTCGTGGACGCCGCCGCAGGAGGGCTCGCACTGCACCCGGACGGCCGTATCGTCGTAGACGGGCAGCAGGCTACCTCGGTGCCCGGAGTGTGGGCCCTCGGTGATGTCTCCTCCCCCTGGCGGCTCAAGCATGTCGCGAACCATGAGGCACGCACCGTCCAGCACAACCTGCTGCACCCAGGCGATCGCCGTGCCTCCGACCACCGGTACGTCCCTCACGCGGTGTTCTCCTCCCCGAGGATCGCTTCAGTGGGCATGACCGAACAGGAGGCCCGAGCCACCGGGCGCGCGTACGTGACCGCGACACGGGAGTACAGCGGAATCGCGTACGGCTGGGCCATGGAGGACACCACCAGCTTCGCCAAAGTGCTGGCCGACCCCACCACCGGTGAACTGCTCGGCGCGCACATCATCGGCCCTGAGGCACCGGCGCTGATCCAACCGCTGATCCAGGCCATGTCCTTCGGCCTGGACGCCCGCTCCATGGCCAAGGGCCAGTACTGGATCCACCCGGCCATGCCCGAGGTGATCGAGAACGCCCTGCTCGATCTCCCGCTCGACTGATCGGCGCCTCGAGGCGGTGCGAGTCAGTGCCGGCCGGCCGTGCTCGGGGCCACCGCGCTCCTGACCAGGTACGGCCGGCCAGGGGCCACAGCTGTCCACGGACGGGAGGATCATTCCCTGCGGCACGCTCGGCCCGGCGCTGCAGCCCGCTTCGCCTCGGCACGTGCAACGATGACCGGCTGGACGGGCCCGGACCTCAGCCTCGCGCTGCGCCTGCCACTGCCGCAGTCGCGAGGCGTACGACCGGGAACGCGGGCGTCCCTGCCTCGTTCCTGCCCGATCCCGAGCCCGGCCGTTTCGTCTCCTCCTGCAGTCTTCGTCAGGGGGAAAGGGGGTGAAACGGTGGGCGGGCGGGGTGAAGCGCAATCATCGCAGCTCGGCCATCAGTGCCACGCTGGGAGCCCTCCCCGCGTGCTGCTCGTATCGTGACGATCAACGACACGGCTGCGGAGGGGCTGCATGAACGAGCGGGATGACTACATCAAGCTCTCGAGGCGGTTACGCGACTTCCTGGAGGAAGACCGGATCATCGGGCCGACGGTCCCGGGCCGCCGCCGCGTGGTCATGCTCAACCGCGCGGTCAACCTGACCGAGGCGGGCATCTCGCGGCTCGACCCCCTGTTCTCCGAGGTGTGGGCGCGCTTCGCCGACGTCCTGCTCGCTGCTCGGCCGAAGTCGGGGCGGTTGCGCAGGCTCGTCGTGACCGCGATCAACCAGGCCGGCGAGACGCACGGCCCCGACGACCCCCTCATGACCCGGCTGCGGACGGTCCGGTCCCAGGCCGGGGCGAGGGCCGGCAAGCCGAACGAGCGGAAGCTGGCCCGGGCCCAAGAGGACATGGCGAGGTTGCGCGAGGACCCCGGCTCCACCCGCCTGTGGGTGGTCGCCATGGACAAGCTCGCCCAGCTCTACCTCGACGCGGGGCGATACGACGAGATGATCGACACCTACGACCGGCTGATGGGTGAGCGCACCCGGCTGGGCCTCGAAGAGGAGCAGCTGGCCTTCGTGGAGAGGTTCGTCGGCGACACCCTCTTCCAGCAAGGGGAGGCGGCCCGGGCGGCTCCGCTGCTGGCCGCCGTCACAGCCAGGAACGACCGGCGCCGGCGGCCCGACGCCTCTCTCGACGACACCATCGACGACACCAACGTGGACCTGTCGCTGGCGCTGTGCCACCTGGCCTTGAAGCAGCCCCGCGAGGCCGAGGCCGTCCTGCGCGAAGCGATGCGCCGGCTGCGCCGGCACGACGACAGCATGCGCAAGAGGTTCTTCCACCGGCTGCGGCACCGCACCACGTACGAGCTGGGGTCGGCGTTGTGGAAGCTGGGGCGCGCGGGGGAGGCCGCCCCGTGCTTCGAGGAGGCGCACCGGCTCGTGGCCGGGCCGCGATATGTGGACCGCAAGTTCGTGACGCCCTATCGCAACGCGCTGACGTACATCGAGCTACGGTGAAGTCGCCCCGTTGCCCCACTGCATGACTGCGCGGCCATTGCAGAATCGAGGTCGGCACCCAGTTGGAAGCCACAGTGAAGTGCCCTGACATGTCGCGCGCTGCGCGTCTTACCGCCCATAGTGCCGTCTCCACATCCCTGGCCTTGTGCAGTGACCGCGCCCTGAGCGAACTCGTGGACACGGCCGTGCCGCTCGGATCCGGCATCGGCGGGAAGTCGGCCCTGCTCCAGGTCGCCGGAGCCCCGGTCTTCGTGAAGCGGGTGCCCCTCACCGATCTGGAGAGGCAACCCGAGCATGTCCGGTCCACGGCGAATCTGTTTGACTTGCCCGTTTTCTGCCACTACGGCGTCGGCGCCATCGGCGTGCCGGGCTTCGGGGTCTGGAGGGAACTCGCCGTACACACCATGACGACGAACTGGGTGCTCGCAGCGCAATACGAGGGCTTCCCCTTGATGTACCACTGGCGAGTGCTGCCGGACTCGACGTCCCTGCCCGAAGAACTGGCCGACATCGACAGGGCGGTCGCCTACTGGGGCGGCGGATCGCAGGTACGCCGCCGGATCCAGGCTCTCCAGCAGTCCTCGGCGAGCGTCGCGCTGTTCCTGGAGTACATTCCGCAGAACCTGCACCAGTGGCTGGGTGCCCAGGTCGAAGCAGGCGACCAGGCCGCCAACCGAGCCTGCGCCATGGTGGAGAGGGAACTTGCAGCCGGCATCTCGTTCATGAACAGCCGCGGGCTCCTGCACTTCGACGCGCACTTCGAGAACATCCTGACCGACGGCCGGCGCCTCTACTTCGCGGACTACGGCCTCGCGATTTCCTCCGGGTTCGAACTATCGCAGGACGAGGCCGACTTCTTCGGCCGGCACCAGACCTACGACCGCTGCTATTCCGCCACGTATCGGGTGGACTGGCTGGTCACCGCTCTGTACGGACTGCGGAGAGGGGACGGGGAGGGCCGCTACAAGCGGGTGCGTGCCTACGCGGAGGGCGAGCGCCCCACAGGAATCCCGGAGGAGGCCGCAGCGATCATCGCCCGGCACGCGCCGATCGCTGCCGTGATGTCCGACTTCTACCGCACGTTCCAACGCCGGAGCAGGCGGGCCCCCTACCCGCTTGAGGAGATTCACCAGCTTGGCGGGATGCGCTCCTGATGGAGGTCCTGCTCGGCGCAGTCGTCGCGACCGCGTCGTCCACCATCGCCGCCGACGGAAACCGGAACATACTGCAGTCCGTTCGGCGACCGACACGACGGTGCCGGCGCCGATACGATCAGTCCGTCACCCGCTCGATCGCCCGCTCGCCCAGTGGGGGTAGTGCCATGACGGAGTCCGTCGGTGCCGTGTACCTGACTGCCGCCCAAGATCGCGCGGTGTTCATGACCGGTGGTGAGCTCGCCGTCCTGGGCGAGACGCTCGACAAGCTGCAGGCCCGGCCGGCCGTCGCGGGGCCGCCGCTCGAGGTCGAGGCGCTCACGCGGCTGTCGCGGACCGTGAACCTCGGCCAGAACGGCCCGTCCGCCCCTGTGGTCGTACTGTCTGCCGGCGAACAGCGGTGGCTGGAGCTGGTGCGGTGCCAGGAGGCAATCCGGCAGACGCTGCCACTGCGGCTGCGGCAGGTCTGCACGGCGTGCGGCAGCGACCGCATCCTCGACCCGGCGCGCCGTGCGAAAACCGCAAAGAAGGCCGACGCCACCCGGACGGAACCGTCCGGCCAGTCGCTGATGCACAGCGCCGAGTTGTTCAACGACGACCACCCGTTCCTCGCCGTACTCAACCTCCTCCTCAACGTCGACTGGTCCGAGGAGCCCGCGGCCGAGGAGCAGGAGCCCTGTGACCGGTGCGACGGCGACGAGTTCGACAGAACGCCGATCACGTTCTGTCCCGAATGCCGGGCTCTCCGGGATGAGTCGGTGCTGGTGCGGTGCTCTGAGTGCGGCTTCGATTTTCTCGACGGCGCGACTGCGGACCCGCTGTGGACGCCCGTCGCGGACGCGATGGCCCGGCGCAACCACGCCACCCTGCGCAGCCGGGCCGGCGAGTTTGAGAACGCGCTCTGGCCGGGCCAGCTCGAGGCGCTGGTCGGGGCGGTCGGCGGCGACGAGCAACTGGTGGCGATGTGCCGTTGCGCCCGCCCAGGCGAGATCGGCCGGTACGTGGCGCTGCTGCTGACGACCGAGCAGCTGGTGTGGGCGCGGGAGTCGGCCTTCTCGGAGGTCAAGAGCGGCAAGGTTCGCTGGGCGGACATGCGGGCGGTGCGCGAGCACGGTGACCAGGGCGACAAGTACGAGTGGGGCGTCGAGGTGGAGACGGCGGACGGGCCGCCGCTCGCGTTCACCGACTTCCGCGGCGTCGGCGTCGGGCTCGGCGACGCCCCGCCGGAGTTCACTGCAGACCACCTGCTGCGGTTCATGGCCGATCTGCACCGTGACCGGAAGCCCCTCACTGCCAAACGCGATCTCGAACCCTGAAGAACAAGCTCAGGCCATCACGGAGTGCGGAACCCGCGGAAGGTCACGTGTTTCCGGACCTCGAAGCCGAGCCGCTCGTAGAGTGCGATCGCGCCGGTGTTCGCCTCGGCGACGTGCAGGAACGGACGTTCGCTCCGAGCCGCGATGCGCGCGGCGAGCGCACTGACCAGGCGGGCGGCATGGCCTCTCCCACGTGCCTCGGGAGCGGTGCAGACAGCGCTGATCTCGGTCCATCCCGGAGGCCGGAGCCGTTCGCCCGCCATTGCCACCAATGTGCCGTTGTCGCGTACGCCGAGATAGGTGCCGAGTTCGTGGGTGCGGGACCAGAACGGTCCTGGTTGGGTCCGCGCAGTGAGCTCGAGCATCTCAGGCACGTCGTCGACGCCGAGTTCGACCACCCCCGCGTCTGGCTCGGCATCAACGTGACCGAGGTGGCGGCCGGCGGGACCGATCATTTGAAGGCCGTCGAGGGTGAAGACCGGCTCCCAGTCCGCAGGCGGGGTCGCCGGGCAGCTGAACAGATCGGCGAGCTCGCCGTGACCGAGCAAACGAGCGAGATCGGCCCACTCTGCCGCGTCCGGGTCGGTGGATACCGCGGAGAAGGTTGCGACTTCCGGGAGGTAACCAGCCGCCTGGCCGAGCCGACGGGCCAGAGGTGCGTGGTGGCCGCGGAGCGACTCACCGACCGGGTCGTCGAGTGAGACGGCGTCGCGGTTGGCCATTGTGCTGTGCCTCTCGTGTCGTGCGCGCGTGGGAGTCGGCGGTTGCCCGATGCTATGCCGCTCAGGCCTGTGGTCAGCACCGAGAGCATGCCACGCGTCTCGAGCCTCGTGAGCCGGGCCTGTTGGGCCTCAGCCTTTGTCCGGCTGCCCGTATCGCGATGAGCGGGCACGGGTGGCGGGCCTCAATCGGGTGTATCCGCCCACTCTGGCGCTCCGTTCCGGGCTGCTCGCCGGGCCTGGCCGGCACTGCGGCGCTGGACAGCCTCAACGCCGTCGCCCCGGCCGACGGCGAGACGGTGGCGCCACGGCTGACGGCGAGACGGTGGCGCCACCGGTGGGGTGGGTGCCGGCCACCGGGCATTCTGCCGTGCCGCCGCGCCGGCTTTCCATGCACGGCAGGAGCCTGGTGGCCGGGTCAGCTCAATCGACGGCGATCAAACCCCGCTGGTAGGCGCGGACGAGGCGCCGGGGCACGAGCAGCTGCCGCCCGTTCACGGTGACCGGGACGAGGTCGGGCGCGGTCGCCTTCCACTGGCTGCGGCGGTGCCGGGTGTTGCTGCGGGAGGTCTTACGCTTCGGCACGGCCATGGCTACCAGCTCGCTTTCGTGACACCCGGCAGCTCGCCGCGGTGGGCCATCTCCCGGAAGCGCACCCGGGACAGGCCGAACTTGGTGAGGTGCCCGCGAGGACGGCCGTCGACGGAGTCGCGGTTGCGGACGCGGGTGGCGCTGGCGTCGCGCGGCTGGCGGGCCAGTGCCCGGACCGCTTCCGCCTGTTCCTGGGGTGTGCCGGTGCGGATGAGCTCCTTCAGCTCGGCCCGCCGCGCGGCGTAGCGCTGGACCACGGCCTTGCGCCGCTCGTTGGCGGCGATCTTGCTCTTTTTGGCCATCAGACCTTCTCTCCTCGTGCACGGATCTGGGCGACGGCCTTGTCGATGCCGATCCTGTCGATGGTCTTGATCGCGCGGGCGCTGAGCGTGAGCCGGACGTGGCGGCCCTCGCTCTCAAGCCAGTAGCGGCGCTGCTGGATGTTGGGGTTCCAGCGGCGCCGGGTGCGCCGGTGGGAGTGAGAGACGTTGTTCCCGAAGACCGGCTTGGCCCCGGTGAGCTGGCAGTGCGCGGACATCATGTCCTCCCGTAACGCTGGTGGAACCGCTCGACGCGACCGGCGGTGTCCAGGACGCGGCTGCGCCCGGTGTAGAAGGGGTGGCTGGCCGAGGACACGTCGACGTCCACCACCGGGTAGGTGTTGCCGTCGGTCCACTCGATCGTCTTGTCGCTGGTGATCGTGGAGCGCGTGAGGAACGCGAAGTCCGCGCCGGGATCGCGGAAGACGACGGGGCGGTAGTCGGGGTGGATGCCCTTCTTCATCGTTCCTCCCGGAAGAGCACGTGCTGGCGGATGGTCGGGTCGTACTTGCGAAGGGTGAGCCTGTCGGGTGTGTTCCGGCGGTTCTTCCTGGTCACGTAGGTGTAGCCGGTGCCCGCCGTCGATCTGAGCTTGATCACGGGGCGCACCTCATTTCTGGCCAAAACGGTTCCTTTCCACTTGCGGCAATATGCCATGATAACGAAAATGGTTTTCGTTTCAGCAACTGGAGGCTCCGTGCCCACTCCGGTCGTCCTCGTCGCGGGCCTGCACGCCACGGCTCGCACCGCCACCGTCGAACAGCTGCTCGCCGGGCATCCCGGCGCGCTCGCCGTCCACCACGATCTGAGCCAGGTCACCCACGGGCGTGTCCGCCGCAGCGTTCGGGACAGGACGGGCATGCTCGACACGGCCGAGGTGCGGCTCGCGCACGGCTGCGTCACCTGCACCGTGCGCGAGGACCTGCTTCCCCAGCTCGTCATGCTGGCGCCGGGCGCGACGCTGCTGATCGTGAACCTGTGGGACTCGGTGGAGCCCCGCTCGGTGGCCGAGGCGATCGACTGCGACGAGGCACGGGAGACCCTGCGACTCGCCGCCGTACTCACCGCGCTGGACGCCGCGGCCTTGCCCGATGACATCACCCGCGGCGAACGACTCACCGAGGTCGGCAGGCCCGCGGCCGCCGGCGACCAGCGTTACCTGGCCGAGGTGCTGGCCCGGCAGCTCGAATACCCGACCGCCCTGGTGCTGCACGGCGGTGACGAGGACGACCAGGAGCTGTCCCGCATGGTGCTCACCCACCTCACCCCCTTCACCCCGGTCCACACCGTCGAGGCCCTGCCTCCGGTCACCGGCGCCCGGGTATGCGCCGGCGAACTGGCAGAACGCGTGGACCCCGCCACCGCCCAGCTGCCCGGCGACCTCCAGGCCGGCGAGATCGTGACCGCCGTCTGGCACAGCCGCCGCCCGCTGCACCCGGCCCGCCTGTTCGAGGCCGTCGACGAGCTGGTGACCGAGTCGGTACGCTCGCGCGGCCGCTTCTGGCTGGCCAACCGCCCAGGCGAGCTGCTGGCCTGGGACGCCGTGGCCGGCATCGTCTCGGTCGAGGCCGCGGGCCCCTGGCTGGCCACGCTACCCCGAGCCGCCTGGGACCTGGTCTCCCCTGCCCGCCGTCTGGCCGCCGACCTGGACTGGGACCCCGAGCGCGGCGACCGCGTCCAGCACCTGGTCTTCACCGGCCCCGATCTCGACGCCGCCCGCTTCCGTATGCTCCTCGACTCCTGCCTGCTCACCGAGAAGGAAGAACAGGCCGGAGAGGACGCCTGGAGCCGCTACGACGACCCGTTCGCCCCCATCCTCGCCATCAAGGAGAACGCATGAAGACCCGCCGCACCCCGCGCAAGAAGCCCAACCCGCTCCTGCAGGTCGACCGCATCGACTACAAGGACACCGCCCTGTTGCGCAAGTTCATCTCCGATCGCGGCAAGATCCGCAGCCGCCGGGTCACCGGTGTCACCGTGCAGCAGCAGCGCCTGATCGCCAGGGCCATCAAGAACGCCCGTGAGATGGCCCTGCTCCCTTACGCCTCACGTCCCAGCGCATGAACAAGCCCGTTCCCGTCGCGCTGGTCGGGGGCCTGTACGGCAGCGCCCGGGCCGCCGCGGTCGATCGGCTGCGGCACCGCCATCCGGGCGCCCTCGCGATCCATCACGCCGTCGCCGCGGGCCGGGTCGAGCGCGTGGTCCGCGACTCTGCCGCACACCCGCTTCTCCGAGCTGCGCATCGGGCGGCGCCGGTACGGTGGAGGTCGAGTACACCTGGTGGGTCCTCGGCCATGACGGGCTCAAGGCTGAGCTCGCCGAACACGGCCTGCACATCAGCCCCACCGGCCCACGGCAACCGCTACCCTGCTGCCGCGTACCAGCATGAGTTCGGGCAAGGCGGGGAGGACCATGACGCAGCCGAGCACGACGGATCCGCCAGGCCAGGAGAGCCACGCCCCGCCGCCTGCCGCGAATGACTCCGCCGGCATCCGGCTGCCTTGGGCGTTCATCGCTTTGGTGGCCTTGCTGGTGGTCGGCCGGTTCGTGCTGGCGCCCTACCTGACGGCTCCGGCGTTGCAGACGTGGGCGACGGTGTTCGTGGCGGTGTGCGTGCAGGCGCTGCCGTTCCTGGTGTTCGGGGTGGCGCTGTCGGCGGCTGTCACCGCGTTCGTGCCCGCGTCGTTCTGGAGCAAGGCGCTGCCACAGCGTGTCTATGCGGCAGTGCCCGTCGCCGGGGTGGCCGGGGCGGTGCTGCCCGGCTGCGAGTGCGCGTCCGTGCCGGTGGCCTCTGGCCTGATGGCCCGGGGCGTGGCACCGCCCGCGGCGCTGGCGTTCCTGCTGGCCTCGCCGGCGATCAATCCCGTGGTGCTGGTGGCCACCGCGGTGGCCTTCCCGAACGACCCCTCGATGGTGGTCGCGCGGTTCGCCGCCTCGCTGGCGGTGGCCGTGCTGGCCGGGTGGATCTGGGCGCGGTTCGGGCGCGGCGAATGGCTGCCGGCACCTCGCCGCACGGCTGAGGCCGGGCAGAGCAAGGTGAACGCCTTCCTGGACGCGATGCGCCACGACTTGTTGCACGCCGGCGGATTCCTGGTGGTCGGCGCCCTGGCGGCGGCAACCTTGAATGTGGTGATCCCCAGGTCGTGGCTGACCGCGGTGGCAGGGGTACCGGTCGTGTCCGTGTTGGTGCTGGCCCTGCTTGCGGTGCTGCTGTCGATCTGCTCGGAGGCCGACGCGTTCGTGGCGGCCTCACTCACGGCGTTCTCCCCGACGGCCAAGCTGGCGTTCCTGGTGGTCGGACCCATGGTGGACCTGAAGCTCATCGCGCTCCAGGCGGGCACCTTCGGACGGGCCTTCACCTGGCGTTTCGTGCCGCTCACGCTAGCCCTGGCAATCGGCGTCAGCTTCGTCACAGGCTGGGCGCTGCGGTGAACCGCCAGACGCAGGGGGCTCTCCTGGCGATCCTCGGCGCCGTGCTGCTGACCATCTCCGCGTTCTCCACGACGTACGTCAACTACGTCAAGCCCGGCTTCCGGCCGCTGCTCGTGGGAGCCGGTGCGGTGCTGGTGGGTCTGGGCCTGCTTTCTGTCGCCCAGGGCTGGCTGGGCAGGCCCGGCGCTCATGGCCACGCTCCGCGGGTGGCGTGGTTGCTGGCCGCACCCGTGTTCGCGATCGCGATGATCGCGCCTCCCGCGCTCGGCTCGTTCGCGGCCAGGCTCGACGACGGCGCGCCCGCGCCATCCCGTACCGCGAACTACGGGAAGCTCGGCCGCGGTGGGGTGACGGAGCTGACGCTGGGCGAGTTCATCGGACGGGCCTACGCGCCGTCAGGTTCCTCGCTCACGGGGAGGAAGGTCAGGCTGACCGGCTTCGCCGTACCGTCCAAGACCGGCTGGTACGTCACCAGGATGCGGATCAACTGCTGCGCCGCCGACGCGATGGCCTTGGAGGTCGCCGTGCACGGCGTACCCTCGCCCAAGGAGAACACCTGGGTGCAGGTCACCGGCACGTGGATCCCTTGGAAAGAGGGCGTTCCCGATGACTACGAACCGCCGGCGCTGACCGCCACCGACGTCACCGCCATCGCGCAACCAGCGGAACCGTACGAATAGGTCCCCATGAAGAGCCAGAGCCTGCTACTCCTCCTGCTCGGCGGAGCGCTGTTGAAGATCTCCGCCTTCTCCACGGACTTCACCAACTATGTCAAGCCGGGTTTCCGGCCGCTGCTGATCGCGGCGGGCGCGGTGCTGGTCATCCTGGCGGTGGCCACCCTGATCAAGGAACGCCGCATGAGCGTCCTCACCGCGCGTCAGGCGCGTCAGGCGCGGCTCGCGCACGCACGCCTCGCCGAGGACGCCCACCTGGCACGGTTGACCGGCCGCGAGCCCGCCACCCCTGTGCAGGCATGCTCGCCGGGCCACGAACATGGGAAAGACGGCAGGGTGGCGTGGCTGCTGACGGCTCCGGTCGCCGCGATCTTGCTGATCGCTCCGCCCGCCCTCGGCTCGTACGCCGCCCAGCAGGCCCAGCCGGCCCCTCCCCCGCCGCCGCCGAGCGTCGTGGACGCGCAAGCCGTCAAACCGCTCAACAGCTACCGCGTGAACGTACTGAGCCTGGCCGAATTCGCGGACCGAGCCTGGTACGAGCCGAGCAGATCGCTCGCCGGCAAGACCGTCCGCCTGACCGGGTTCGTCCTGCCCTCTCCCGACGAGGGCGAGTGGTACATCGCTCGCATGCGGATCAGCTGCTGCGCCGCCGACGCCCTGACCATGAAGGTCATCGTCAGAGGAGCCCCCGCCCCGGCAACGGACACCTGGGTACGGGTCACCGGCACCTGGATCCCCCGGAAGGGCCGGCCATCGGACACGTACGTACCGGCGGTGACCGCCTCCGACGTCCACCCGGTATCCCCACCCGTCGAGCCGTATGAATAGCGCCCCTCGACCTGCCACTCCAGAATGAATACGGTTATCGTTTACACCTGAATACGGGCCTCTGGATCGGAGATCGGCATGCGAAAACGAGCCGCGATCATGCTGGCGGCGCTCTTGGGGGTGCTCCTCGCGGGGTGCGGCGGCCAGGAGCCGCCGGGACGGAACGACCGGCAACTGACTCTGGCTGCCCCGCGCGACCTCGTCGCCGGTCCCGAGGATCCGTACTACACGCACCAGACGTTACGGGTGTGGGAGCCCCTGGTGACCGTCGATGACAAGCTGCGGCCGGTTCCGGCGCTGGCCACCGGCTGGGACAGCTCGGAGGAGGGGCGGCGCTGGACGTTCACGCTGCGCGACGGCGTACGGTTCAGCGACGGGACACCGTTGACCGCCGAGTCGGTGGTCGCCAACATCAAGCGGTTCCTGCGGATCGCGCCCCGCCAGTCGGCGTTCTTCAGCCTGGACGCCGGTATGGAGGCTGCCTACGGCAGGCTCGGCGATGTCCGGGCCGAGGGCGGCAAGGTGACGTTCGTCCTGGACCGGCCGGTGGCCGACCTGCCGAGCAGGTTGGCGGGCTTCTACAGCATGGTCCAGTCCCCGAAGGCGTTCACGTCCTCAGGTGACTTCGCCGGCAAGCCGGTGGGGACGGGGCCGTACACGCTGGTCAACTGGGTCAAGGGACAGCAGGCCGAGCTTGCCGCCAACCCCCACTACTACGGCGCCGCCCCCGCCTACAAGAAGATCGTGGTCAGGGTGATCCCGGACGCCAACGCGCGGGTCGCGGCGTTGCGGGCCGGCGAGGTGGACGGGCTGATCGACAAGGGCGCGCTGCTGCCGGGGCAGGTCGCGGCGGTCGCCGGCGACAGCGGCTTCCGGGTCGTACGCAGCCCCTCGGCGCTGACGCACTACCTGACCTTCAACGCCTCGCGCGAGCCGTTCTCCGATCCCCGCCTGCGCGAAGCGGCCGACCTGGCGATCGATCGGCGGGCCATCGCCGGCAAACTCCTCGCCGGCACGGCCAGCGCGGGCGCCGGGTTCCTGTCACCCGTCTTCGGCGACCTCGCCGAGCCCGGCTCAACGGTGAGGTACGACCCAGGCAAGGCGCGCGAGCTGGTCACCACCGCAGGAGCTCCTGCCCAGCCGGTGAACATCCTCATCTCCTCGGCCGAGACCGGCCAGTTCCCTTATACCGACATCGCCGAGGTGCTGCGCGCGGCCCTGGAGAAGGCGGGCCTGCCCGCGAAGGTGACCGTGGCGGAGGCCACCAAGTCCGTCATGGAGTCCGGGGACTACGACATCTTCCTCAGCGCCTACAGCCTGCCCAACGGCGACGCCGACTACCTCTTCCGCCGATTCCTGCGCTCCGACGCCTCCTGGAACATCGACCGCCGGCTCGGCTACCGCAACGCCGAGTTCGACAGCCTGATCGACCAGGCCGCGGCACAGACCGACCCGATCCGGCGGCATGACCTCTACCACCGGATTCAGCGGCTGCTCGCCGCCGATCGCCCGATGATCCCGCTCGCGTACCAGGACAATCCCATCGTGACGACGAGTAAGGTCGGCGGGGTGGCACAGAGCGTGGCGTACGTGGTCGACCTTGGCAAGCTGGCCCCCCTGAGGTGACGGCCACCGTCCTGCGGCGCGCCGCCGAGCTCCTGCTCGTGCTGCTGGGGCTGTCGGTGCTGGTCTTCCTGCTCACCTCGCTGGCGCCAGGCGATCCGGCCGAGGAGATCCTGCGGCGCGGCGGCATCCAGCCGACGGCGCGCAGCGTGGCGGCACTGCGCGCCGAACTCGGTCTCGACCGGCCGCTGTTCTCCCAGTACCTGCGGTGGCTGCTCGCCGTGCTGCGTGGCGACTTCGGACACTCCTACACCGACCGCTCCCCCGTCGCCGCCGAGATCCTTTCGCGGCTTCCGGCGACACTGCGGCTGGCGGGAGCGGCGGCAGTGGTCGCGGTCGTACTCGCCGCGCTCGCCTCCATCAGGGCCGCCTTCAGGCCGAGGGCGCTGGACAGCCGCGCCGTCGCGCTCGTGACGGTGGCGATCGCCGGCGTCCCGCCCTACATCGTGGGGATCCTGCTGATCAGCATCGTCGCGGTCGGGTTGCGCGCGCTGCCCACGGGCGGCGCGGACAGTCCCGGCGCCGTCGTGCTCCCCGCCCTCACCCTCGGCCTGGCGGGCGCCGCGACGCTGCTGCGGCTGCTCCGGGCCGACCTGGCCCGGGCCTTACGGCTGCCGTTCGTCAAACTCGCCGCCGCCAAGGGGGTGCGGCCGCGGCGCGCGATCATGGTGCACGCGCTCCGCGTGGCCGCGCCGAACGCCATCACGGCAGCCGGTACGGTGCTCGCGGAGCTGCTGGCCGGGGCGGTGGTGGTGGAGACGCTGTTCTCCTGGCCGGGCGTGGGACAGCTCGCGGTGTCGGCGATCAGGCAGCGGGACCTGCCCGTCGTGCAGGCGTACGTGCTGGTCACCGCGGTCACGACCGTGCTGGTCCTGGCCCTGGTCGAGCTCTGCCTGGCGGCCTCCGACCCAAGAGTGCGCCGCCGATGACAGGCCGCGCCGGAACCGCGCTGCTCACCCTGGTCGTACTGTTCTGCCTGCTCACCCCCATGTCGTCCGGATACGACCCGTACCTGCCCGACCTGGAGCGCGCCCTCCTTCCGCCGAGCCCGGAACACTGGCTCGGCACCGACCAGCTCGGCCGCGACCTCCTCACCAGAACCGCCACGGCCGGGCGCACCTCCCTGCTGTTCGCGCTGGCCATCACCACGATCACCACGATCCTCGGCACACTGTTCGGCACCGCGGCAGGGCTCGCTGGAGGGATGCCCGACCGACTGCTGCGCCTGGCCGCCACCATGGCACTGGCCCTGCCCGGCCTCACACTGGCGCTCGCGCTGGCCGGCGCGCTGCCGCCCGGGTACGTCACCGTCCTGGCCGCCCTCGTTCCACTCGGCTGGGTCAACTGCGGCCTCGTCGCCCACACGGCGACCCGGCGGTTGGTCTCCGCCGACTTCGTCCTGGCCGTGCGGGCCATCGGCGCGTCCCCGCTCTACCTGCTCCGGCGTACCATCGGGCCGCACATCGCCGGGCCCATCCTGACCGTCGCCACCGCGGACTTCGCCAGGGCACTGGTCGCCGTCACTTCGCTGAGCTTCCTCGGCATCGGGCTGCCGCCGCCCGAGACCGACTGGGGCGGCATGGTGAGCGAGGCCACGCCGCTGCTGGTCGCCGCGCCACGCCTGGCGATCGCGCCCGCCCTCGCGCTCGCCGTCACGGGACTGGCCGTCGCTCTCGTGGTCGACGCCCGCCACGAACCGGGTCACACTCCCGGTTGAGACTGGAGCAGGTCAAGGCGATCGGCCTGCCGGAGCAGTCGGTCGGGGAAGGTGACGCCGGTGAGCTCCTCGGAGACGGTCCACAGGCGGCGAGCGGTGTCCGGGTCGCTGGCGGCGGCTGAGCGGCCGACCAGGGTGGGGCTGCCGCGCCACTCACCGAAGCCGTCGGGACCGACGTAGGAGGCGCCCGGCAGGTCCTGGACCGCGGCATACAGCGTGGGCAGGGCGCCCGCCGTGCTGTCCTGGGCGAGGAAGCGGTTGCCGACGTGCCCGAACCCGCGCAGGACCGGATTGGCGGTGTTGCCCTGGAGGTTGGTGGCCGACCAGCCGGGGTGCGCGGCCAGCGCGCGGACCGGGGAGCCGGCCGCGTCGAGGCGGCGCTGGAGTTCCAAGGTGAACAGCAGGTTGGCCAGCTTGGACTGGCTGTAGGCGGTGACCGGCTTGTACTCGCCCGTCAGGTTCAGGTTCTCGAAATGGATGCGAGGGCTGTTCGGGATCTTGTGTGCGTTGGACGACACGGTGACCACGCGGTCGGTGATGTGCGGCAGCAGCAGGTTGGTCAGCGCGAAGTGGCCGAGGTGGTTGGTGCCGAGCTGCATCTCGAAGCCGTCCTTGGTGGTGGCCTCAGGGGTGTTCATGATGCCCGCGTTGTTGATCAGCAGGTCGAGGTCGCCGCGCCAGGCGGCGGCGAACGCGCGGACGGAGGCGAGGTCGGCCAGGTCGAGGCGGCGGACCTCCAGGGCGGCGCGCGGGCCGGTGAGGGTCGCGAGGGCGGCCTCGCCGCGGCGCGGGTCGCGGACGGCGAGGACGACGTGTGCGCCGGCCCGGGCCAAGGCGTCGACGGTGGCGAGGCCGAGGCCGCTGTTGGCGCCGGTGACGACGGCCGTGCGGCCGGTCAGGTCGGGGAGGTGGGTTGCGGTCCAGCGAGGGGTGTTGGCGTTCTTTGTCACGCCTTCAATGTATGCATCGATCACAATGTAGTCAACGTTAACAATGTAGATATTGCTCACACCGGGATACGCTGAATGGCATGAAGAGCCGCCCGTACCACCACGGAGATCTCCGCGCCGCCCTGCTGACCCGCGCCGAGCAGGCGCTGCAGGAGAAGGGGCCGGACGAGCTGTCGCTACGGGAGCTGGCACGGGACGTGGGGGTCAGCCCGGCTGCGCCCAGCCGCCACTTCAAGAGCAAGCGGGCGCTGTTGGACGCGTTGGCGCTGGAAGGGTTCGACCGTCTGAGGGCGGTGCTGATCGCGGCGCAGGACGAGGCAGGTGAGTTGTTCGCCGATCGGCTGACCGCGCTCACCCGCGCTTACATGACTTTCGCCGCCGGCAACGCGGCTCTGCTGGAGCTGATGTACTCGGTCAAGTACGATCCCGCGGCCTCCCCGGAGCTGGCCGCGGCCTCGCAGCGGCTGCCGACCCTGGCCGCTCAGCTGATCGAGGACGGGCAGCGCCAGGGTGAGGTCCGCGAAGGTCCGGCAGAGGAGATCGGCCTGCCTGTCGTGTCCGCGCTGCATGGCTTCGCCGCCCTCGCGGTCGCCGGCGGCATTCGCGCCGACGCCGTCGAGCAGGGCCTGAAGAACATGGTGGCGTTCGTCCTGCGGGGCTGCGCGCCGTAGCGCGCGAGGGGCGGCGAGCGCAGGCGCCCAAGTGACCCCAGGCGATGAACACCGCAGCGATCCGCACGACCGCGTTGAGCACGGTGGCCTGCAGTCCCCCTGCGGCAGGCGTGGACGCCCATGGCCAGCACCATGAGCACTGCCAGCCTTGATCGTTGCCCGCATATTGCATGCCTCCTCAGCACCCCGCCCGGCGGCAAGTTCCCAAGCGGATAAACGCTCCCGTGCTTGATCACCACGTTTCCGGCAGCGGCTTCCAGCGATCGTCTAATCTTTCGGGGGTGGCGAACCTGTCTGAAGATCTCGCATTGCCCACTGCTCTGGCCGAGGTGGCCGAGGTCGGCTTCGAGTGGGAGTGGGACGAGGAAACCGACGAGGCCCGCGGCTGTGACTTCGAGCCGTACGATCGGTTCGAGGAGCCCGACCGGACGGCGTGGTGGTTCCGCCTGTGGACCGGCAACCAGGAGGTCGACGGCAGCGAGTTCCGCTTCTTCGGCACGACCGGGGCGGGTGACTACACCGGCTTCTGGCTGGTACGGCCCGATGCGGCGATCACCGACCAGCCCGTCGCCTACATCGGTTCCGAGGGTGAGTGCGGTGTGATCGCCCGCGATCTCGGCGACCTCCTCTGGCTGTTCGCCGCCGGTCTGGGCCCTGCCGAGGCCTTCAGGGACCCCGACTCCCCTGCACAGCCGAACGAGGCCTTCCGTACCATCGCCGAGCGACACGCGCCCGGCCGCCGCCGTTCTCCCACCCAGATCGTGACTGCCGCACGAGCAGAGTTCCCGCATTTCTCGGATCTCATCGACGCGATGTGCCGCTGAGTGAGACTCACTTGGCCTTTGGAATGCGGGTTCGAAGACCCCCACTAGGATCAGGCCATGGGTATCCAGCGCACGCAGTTTCGTTTATATCGGTACACGTGCGCCGAAGAATGTCAGCACAAATTGCTGGTCCGGGTTAATCGGCCAAGCTATCCGAACTACGATCAGTCGGCCGAAGACGCGGCCGAGGATTTCGCGGATTCCGCGGCCAATCACCTTCGGACCTGGTGGCAGCGCCGGCTGTTGCCCCGTGCGTGCCGCCGTGAACACGAGTCCCGGCTGATGAACGTCTTACACGAGGCCATTTCGGAAGAACTCGACGGCCCGGGCTTGAGGGAAATGCTGGTATGGGAGACGGTGATCGATGACGATCCGATCATCGGCGCGGCCTCTACAGAAGAAGAGTTCTGGCGCCGGCTGAACGACTACTACGGGCCGGACGACCTACCCACATCGGAGCGGCAGGTTGTCTCCCACTTTGTCTATTTCCTGACCGAGCAGGACGGTGCAGGCGATCTCCGCGACGCCTGACACCCAAGCCCAACATCAGACTCCCGAGCGGGATCACGCGGTCGATCAAGGAGCGCCCCCATCGGTTCATGACCGCTCGGCCCCTCAACCACTCGACATGTCGACACCAACAACCAGATCTGGAGACAGCCCCTGATGCCCGCTCATGGCACAGCGCTCAGGCAGTTCTTCTCTCTCCAAACACCCATACGATCTCCGGCATGCGGCCGTCTCGCTCTGGCTCAACGTGGGCGTCTCAGCGCCGGACGTGCTGACTGAAAGAACCGGCCACAGCGTCGATGTCCTCCTGAGGGTCTACGCCAAGTGCACCGACGGCCAACAGGAGATCGCGAACAAGCGAATTGGCGACGCACTCGCGGCATGACCACATACCAGCCGCCCCCAGAGCCCCCGGCCCACGGCGACAACAGGCCGCTCAGAGCGACATCCGGCTGCACACCCCGGAAACGCAGCAGAGGCCCCGACGGGCCTCTGAGCTGCACTTAGTAGCTGGTACGGCTCCAGCCCTTCCCCTACCAGGGAAGATCATCCCGCGTATGTCCCGCAAGGCAGAGCCAGCCCTCCTGGAACCTCTCTGTATTGCAACCCGGCATCGCAACCCCTATCACCGCGTCGGCCCCAAAGGCTTCTGCCGCCACTTCAGCTTGTTCACTGAGAGTGGAGCAAGATAGACCTCTCGAACGGCATTGTGATCTGATCTTCAAAGCCCGCCTCAGGTTACCTGCACATGGATGATCAGATTTACGGGAGAGGGAGCGGATGGTTTCGGCGTCATTGGGACCGGCGTACCACCGGTTATGGCTGGCGACGGCGCTGTCCAATTTGGGCGATGGGATTCGGATGGCCGCCTTGCCGTTGTTGGCAGCCGCTATCACCGCTGATCCGGTTGCGGTGGCTGGTGTCGCCGTCGCTGGGCAGAGCCCGTGGTTGTTGTTCGGGCTGTTCACTGGGGCGATCGTTGATCGATTTGACCAGCGTCGCCTTGCTGCGGCCGTCGATGTGGTTCGGGTGTCGATGCTGGCCGTCCTGGTCGTTTCGGTTTCTCTGGATGTTGCCGGGATCGCGCTGCTTTACCTGGTGGCGTTCGTCTGTGGTGTAGGTGAGACGCTGCGCGACACCGCAACGGCCACGCTCCTTCCGCCTCGGGTGAAAGACGCCGACCTCGATCGGGCCAACGGTGGATTGGTCAACGCCGAGGTCGCGGGGAACGAATTAGTGGGGCCGCCGATCGGTGGATATCTGTTCGGCGTAGCGCTGGTGCTCCCGTTCGCGGTCAATGGCGGAGCCCTGGCTTTGGCGGCCGCTCTGATCTTCAGCCTGCCTGACGTGTTCGCGCCGAAAGCCGGCTCGTACAGCAGCAAGGGTCAGATCTGGAGCACGGCCGTTCCAAGATCATTATTATGGGCCGAGACGTAGATCGCAATGCGATCACGAACGGCATGTTACGGGTTCAGCCGAGATATGACGCGCCGCGTTGCGGCAGGCCGGTCGGGGTGGGGTGCATCAGCCAGGCGTGGTCGTCTCGGTCACGTGGTGGCGCCGTGGCGGTGCCCTCAGTGGCGGTCTGGGTGGTGGGTGTCGGCCATGCTGGTAACAGCGTGTAGTTCCAGTCACTGTGCCAGTAGTGGCTGGTGATGGGTAGGTCGGCCAGCTGAGCGTCGCTGATGGTGACGCCGGTGGCGTACTGCCCGGTGTCCAGTTCGGTGCCGAGGGCTGCCGCAACGCCCTCCAACTCCACCGGGAGATCACCGAGCAGAACCCCTCGGAGAGTGGTTGATCCGAGCCATGGGATCTGGGCCCACAGTGCCCTCTGCATCAGCCTCGAGTCTGTACTGATCTCAGTCCAGCGCTGTCACGACCTCGTCGGTCGTGCAGACAGTAGCGATACGCGGGAAGATGTAGTCGAAGGCGAACTCATGGGCGTGCGCGTCGAATGCGGTGACCGCGTCCTCGGGCAAGATCACCTTGAAGCCGAACTCGTCGGCGAAACGCGCGGTCTGCTCGACGCCGAAGTTCGTGGCGATCCCGGTGATGATCAGGGTGTCGATGGCGTGCTTACGCAACGCCTCCTCCAGCCCGGTGTTGTGGAACGCGCCCCACGTGCGCTTCACGATCTCCAGGTCGCCGAGGATCCCTTCCACCAGCTCACTGCCCAGTGGCTGCTCCGCAACGCCTGGCCGTTCGACCCGCACGGAGACGACGAGACCGCCCGCCTTTCGCACTGCGTCGGCCAGGGCGACGGAGCGGGCGACCACAGCAGGTCCGGAATGTGGTGCCGTGGGCTGCTCGACGATGCGAGTCATCAAGTCGATAAGGAGCAACGCGGTGCGACGGGGATCCAGTTTGTCCATGATCGGCATGGTAGCTGTCAACATCGCCTCAGATCTGGAGTGACACTCGCGCCGGTCTGCGGTGGCTGATCAAACATCCTCGCTTGCGAATGATCGTGGCCTTGGGTGCCGTGTTCGCGGCGATGGACAGTGCCTGGTTCGCCGTGCTCGTGCTCTACGTGCCTCAGGTCCTCGGCCTACCGGCTTGGGGCTATGGCGTGTTGCTGGGCGTCGGCGCCGTCGGGGGGCTCGCCGGAGGGTTCTTCGCGACACGGGTCACGCGAATGATCGGACCCGCGGGAGCTCTGGCTGGGTGCCTCGGTTGCGCCGCGATCGGGCAACTGATGATTGGCCTACCGCTTCTGCCGTCGTGGTGGCCGCGGGTCTGGTCATCACAAGTGCTGCGTTCGGCGTGTGGGCCGTCGTGGCTCGGACCACTCGTCAGCGGCTCACGCCGGCCGAGATGCTCGGTCGAGTGAGCAGCGCGGCGATGACCGCGGCGATGAGCGCAGCTCCGCTGGGCGCCCTCCTCGGTGGCCTGCTTGCGGCTGAGTGGGGGTTGAGAGCGCCGATCCTCGTTGGAGTTCCGGTCTTAACGGTGGCGGCTGTCGTTTGCTGCCGCGTGGAAGAAGCCGCACCGTCGCTCGTGCTCGTCCTCCGGGTACCTACGGCATTTCGCTGGCCGCGTCACTTCCTAGCCCAGACCGGTAGATTCCTCGCCGTGGATGCCATCGTAGGGACCGCGCTCACCGCCGCCGGCATGTTCGTTGGCACCAACGTGGACGACATCATCGTGCTCACCGTGCTATTCCTGTCATCCCGTGCCACCGGAAGCCCGAAGGCGCCGCACATCTGGGCTGGGCAGTACGCCGGGATCGCCGTACTGGTCGTCGTGTCCGTGATCGCCACCCTTGGTCTGACGATCGTTCCCGACGAGTGGGTCGGCCTGCTCGGCCTGATCCCCTTCGCGCTCGGTGTCCGCAGCCTCGTCTCAGCCCTCCGAGCCAGGAACAACGGCGAGAACCACTCTCCTGCCGTAGCCTCCGGCCTGATCTCGGTGGCCGGAGTCACGATCGCCAACGGCGCTGACAACATCTCCGTCTACACCCCGGTCTTCCGCACCATCGGTCCTGCGCCTACCGCCGTCACCATCGGCGTCTTCGCCATCGGGGTCGCCGTATGGTGTCTGACCGGATCATGGCTCGGCTCCCACAAAAGAGTCATCGAGATCATCGAGCGCTACGGACAGTGGATCGTCCCCGGGGTTTTCATGGGCATCGGCGCTCTCATCGTCATCGAATCCGGTGTCCTCGGAAGGATCTTCTGATCAACCGGCCTCGCCGCAATCAATGACCCATCTTCCATGCCTAATGGGGGCGAGACGGGTGGAACCCGGTGCCGGAACCATCAGGCTTCGGCAGGCTTGCTCCCGAGCGGCCGGCGAGATGATCGCTCATAGCATGCCGGAGACCTATCTCTAGCCGGAGACTGCGGCCTCGCCGGTTGCTGGGGGCCGGATGGCTGGTGGGGTGTTGCTGCCGGCCGGGACCGGCCCCCAGGCCGCCCATGCGCTTTCTTGTCGGAGGCGCCGGCTAACCTGCATCGATGTTCACGGGGACGGGGCACAAGGGGTCGATTCCGGCGGCGGCGCGAACGCTGCTGTGGATACGAGTGCTCAACCAGTTGGGCTCCTACGCCCTGGCCTTCCTCGCGGTGCTCACCGGCCCGGAGCTGGCGCCCGCCGCGCTGGCGAGCTTCGGGATCGCCGCCCTCATCTCGCGCTGGGCCGGGGCGTTCCTGCTGGACCGGCTGTCACCGCGGACCGTGCTGGCCCTCGGCCTGGGGCTGACCGGATTGTCGCTGCTGGCCCTCGCGTCCGCCCGGACTCCGCCGCACGTCCTGGGCGCGGTCGTCCTGGTGGGCCTGGCGTTTGAGCTGTACGAGCCCGCCACCCAAGAGCTTCTCGCCCGGGTCGCCACAGGAGCGCGGCGGCAAGAGGTGTACGCCCTGTTGGGGGTCTGCCTGTCGGCGTCCGGGGCGGTGGCGGGTCTGCTCGCCGCGGTTCTGCTTCCCTTGGGCGTGCACTGGCTGATGATCGCGGATGCGATCACCTGCTTGGCGGCCGCCGGGATCGCCGTGGCCTTCCTGCCCCGTGGCGAGGAACGAGCCGTCACGCCGAGACGGCGCTGGCGCCCTTCTCTCCCCTTGCTCCGGCTGACCCTGGCCAGCACCGCGTTCGCGATGGGCTATCTGGCCGTGATGATGTTCATCCCCTTGGCCCTGCTCGAACGTGGCGCTCCTGCCTGGACACCCGGGCTCACGCTCGCCGGCGCGGCGGTGCTCAGCCCGCTCGCGCTGTGGGTGGCCGGACGTCGCCTCGCGCGCCTCGGTCACGGGATAGTGCTCGGCGGCGGCACCGTGCTGCTCGGGCTGCTCGCCCTGGCCATGGCGCTCACGGATCAGGCGTGGCTGACCGTGGCGGCCTACCTCACGTTCACGGCCGCCAACGGGTTGCTGCTCGGACGCTGGCAGGCCTTCGTGGCCGACTCCGCTCCGGAGCCCGAACGGCCGCGCTGGTTCGCCTTCCAAGGATCGTCCTGGGGTGTCGCCCAGCCCGTGGTCCCTGGCCTGGTAGCCGTGTTCGGCTCCGTCGCAGGGACCCCGGGTGCGGGCGCGTTCTGGACAGCGGCCCTCGCCTTCCTGGCGGTGCCCCTCGTCCTGAGCTACTCCTGACCCAGCACCGCCCGCACGCCAGGCTCGACCGCCGCGCGGAAGGCGGCGTCCAGCTCTGAAGGCGAAGCGGTGGTCTCGCCGTCCACCCACGCCCGCAGCAGCCCCATGAACGCGCCGACCACACACATGACCAACAGATCGAGCGAGGCGGACACCCGCGCGCCCGCGGCCACCAACTCGTCCCTGACGACGGCGGTCAGCAACTGCTCGCCGCGCGCGTGCACCAGGCCCACGCCACCGCGCCGGCCCAGCAGCGCCTGGACCAGCGGCCACCGCTCGCGCACGTGCTCGAACATCGGCAGGCTGAACGTGAAAAGCTCCCCGGATCGGGCAGGCGGCGCGAGATGGAGGAAGCCCAGCTCGTCGAGGTTGCTGAACAGCACGTCCTGCTTGTCCACGAAGTGCGAGTAGAACGTGGAGCGGCCCACGTCCGCACGGTCGATGATGTCGGTGACGGTCACCGCGTCGTAGCCCTTCTCCAGGATCAGCGCCACGAGCGCCTCCTGGACCATCCGCCTCGTGCGCCGTACCCGCCTGTCTCCGGACACTTCCTCACCCACTGTTCAGTACCGCACACCACGGCCGATCTGGTCGTTGACGGTCCTCCATTATGAACACATGATTCATAACCGAACAGGTTGTTCGATAGTGGAGGGAACGCCGTGGGGTTGGGAAAGCTGCTGCACAAACACGACGAGCACGCCGACGCGGGCGGCACCATCGACCGTCCGCGCGCTTACGAGGTCTTCGCCTCGATCGCTTTCGCGGGTAGTCGCCGCGCCGCCTTCACCCGCGTGGCCACGGCCGCCAAGCCGCGAGCGGGAGACCGGATCCTGGACGTCGGCTGCGGCACCGGCTACCTCAGCCGCATCCTCGCCCCCGTCGTCACGCCCACCGGCCACGTCACCGGCGTCGACCCCTCCCCCGCGATGATCGAGTACGCCACCCGGCATGCTTCAGGAAACTGCACCTACGTGCAGGCCGAAGGCCAGGACCTGCCGTTCTCCGACGGCTCGTTCGATCTGGTGATCTCCAGCCTGGCCGTCCACCACATCCCTGCCGACGCACGGCCGGCCGCGCTGCGCGAGATGTTCCGGGTGCTCCGGCCCGGCGGCCGCCTGCTCATCGCCGAGTTCCGCCCACCGGCCAACCCCCTGGCCAGGCACATCATCGGCGCGCTGTCCGGGCCCGCCATGCGACACGATCCGCGCGACCTGCTCGGCCCCCTGATCCCCGACGCCGGTTTCCATGTGGAGTCCGAGGGCGACCTGCCGTACCTGCTCTACTACGTACGCGCCACGCGGCCATGATCCCGGATCACATGGGCAGGAGGAACAGGCTCAACGGCGTGCTGACCACGGTGAGGGCGATCGCCGGCAGCAGGGCACGCAGCGGGCGCGGGGTCCTGGCGGGAGCAGCCAGCCGGTCGAGGCGGGCGTCGACGTCCTCCGCACCGGCGCCGAGGGTGCCCGCCAGGGGCCGTTTCGCCCGTGCCGCCCGGGTGTGGGAGGTCCTGGCCTCACAGCATTCATGCGCCGAGTACGAGCCTCCGCGCCGGAGGAGGTGGTGCGCCCGCGCCGCTGACGCAGGCCGGTCCTGGCTGGCCTATCAGCAGGCGAAGGGCTGATCAGACGTCCAGTCGAGCCTCAGCAAAGCCCATGCCGGACTGTGATCTCGCTCGACTCCGGAGCGGGCCCGGACTCCTTGTCGGGCCCGCTCCTTCCGGTGTACTTCCGGTTCAGACCGCCTTGATGGTGCCGCCGTCGATGACGTAGTCGGCGCCGGTGATGTTGCCGGCCACGTCGGACAGGAGGAACGCGATCAGGGCCGCCACTTCCTCGGGCTCGGTCATGCGGCCGGTCGTGACGTTCTGGTCCTTCACCATCTGCTGGCGGAATTCGGCAAGGCTCATGCCGGATGCGGCAGCCCACTGGCCGACCGCGCCGTTGGGGTCCCGGTAGACGGAGGTGTTGACCAGACCGGGGGAAATGGTGTTCACGCGGACGCCCCGGGGACCGAACTCCTCGGCCAGGGCCTTGCCGATCGCCGTGATCGCCGCCTTGGCCGAACTCATGGCGGGTGGGAAGCCCCCAGGCATCAGAGCCATGATCGACGAGATGTTGACGATCGCTCCCCGGCGCTCGATCAGGCTGGGCAAGGCTGCACGCGCGGCACGGACGGTGCTGAGCATGTTCATGTCGAACGCGCGGCTCCACTCGGTGTCCTCGACATCGAGGAAGCCGACGGTCGCCTTGTCCCCGCCTCCCACGTTGTTCACCAGCAGATCTATGCCGCCCAGCTCGGCGAGAGCGCTGTCGATCAGGGCGGAGACTCCTTCCGCTGTGCTCAGGTCGGCTGACACCGCATGCGCGCCGGTCTCCTTCAGCTCGGGCGTGATGGTGCGGGCGGCGCCCACGACACGGACACCTTCGCCGATCAGGGTCCGGACGGTGGCCAGTCCAATGCCCCGGCTGGCACCGGTGACGACGGCTGTCTTGGCGGTGAGATTGAGATTCACGACACTCCAACTTCTTGGAACTGTAGGTACAAAACGTGGATGGTGGACATGCGGGTCGGGGCGGTGCCCCGGGCCGGGCTCAGGCGTCGACCGGACGCCAGACCGGTCGGCCCGCGTCGGTACGGGCGCGGCCGAAGACCACGTCGGTGACGTGAACGCCGGCTCCGATCGTGCCGGGCCAGGCCGGCGACGGATGGGTGTCGCGGTCGGCGCGCCGGACCGGGTGTTATGCGCCCCGGCGGCGGCGCTGCTGGGGGTCGGCGATCGAGGATGGTGTGGGTGGTGCCGGCCTGGTCGGCGACCTTGGTGAGCGCGTCGACGATCTCCGCGCGGCGTGCCGACCGCACCGAGGAACCCCGGTCAGTGGGGCGTTTCAGTCGCGGATGGTCATGCCGCCGTCGACCGACCAGGCCTGCCCGTTGACCCACTCCGCGTCGTCGGACAGCAGGAAGGCGGCGGCCGCGGCCACATCTTCGGGCTTGCCCAGCCGCGGACCGCGGACCGTGGCCAGAATCCTGGCCCTCCATTCCTCGCCGATCTGCTCTTCCGCGGTTTCGGTCATGGTCACTCCGGCGCCGATGGTGTTGCAGCGGATCCCCTGCTTGCCCCAGGCGGAGGCGATGTGCCGGGTCAGCGCGTTGATGGCGGCCTTGGACGACCCGTAGGCAAGCCGTTGGGGCTCGCCGATCCAGGCCGCAGCCGCCGAGGTGTTGACGATGGCGCCGCCGCCCTGGGCCAGCAGGTGGGGGATGACCGCACGGCTAGCGATGGCGTAGCCGAACAGGTTCACCTCGAAGGTGCGCCGCCACACGGCCACATCCATGTCCAGCAGGTTCGTGTCCCGGGCCAGGTGCTGGGGGGAGAGGTCGGCGCCGACGTTGAACAGCCCGTCGATGCCGCCGAGTTCGGTGGCGGCCGTGTCGATGAGCGCCTGGATCGAGCTCTCGTCGGCGAGGTCGAACTTCACGGCGATCGCGTTGCCGCCGGCCTCGTTCAGCCGCTTGGCCAATATCTGCCCGGCGTCGAGGTTCCTGCCACCGATGACGACCGAGGCGCCCTCCTCCGAGAGCCGTTCGGCCGTGGCCGCGCCGATCCCGGCGGTACCCCGGCGATGACGATCCGCTTGCCCTGCAGTCCCTTCATGTCCCTTTCCCTTTCCTGTGTGCGCTGAGCACCGCTTCCCGTCCGGTCCACGGCATGCATGAGGCCGTTGCCCGCAGTGGTGGCGTTCCGAGCGCCACACTAACTCACACATGTCGGTTTTCCAACAAATAACGGAAAACCAACATGTGTTGGATATATGGTGCGAGAGAAGGTAGGCTCTGGAACATGGCCATGACCAACAGCAGCAGCGCCCTGCCGGCCGATCGACGCGTTCGGCGCACCCTGGCGGCTCTGCAGCGCGCCCTGATCGGCCTCGTCGAGGAGCGGGACCTTTCACAGATCAGCGTCGCCGACGTTGTGGAGCGGGCCGAGGTGAACCGCTCGACGTTCTACGCCCATTACCAGGACGTGCACGAACTGGCCGAAGCCGCCTGCACCTCGATGATCGACGACCTGATCGGGGTCATCCTCGCCCTCGACCCCGCCCGCGCGGACCCCTCCGATCCCCCGGAGGACCCCGACCCGTCACTGACGGCCTTCTTCGCGCACTTCGCCGAGCACGCCGGCCTCTACCGCAGCCTGCTCGGACCGACCGGAAGCGCACGCGTCATCGAGCACGTACGCCTGCGCACCACCGCAGCCGCCCGCTCCTCCGGGCAGCTTCCCGCCACGGACGACGCCCCGCCGGACACCGCGGATCCGTCCGGCATCCCACACGACGTTGCCGCGGCGTTCGTCGCCGGCGCACTCATTGGCGTGGCCACCGACTGGCTGCAGCGCGGATGCCCGGGAACACCGACCGAGATGACCATTCTGACCAAGCCACTCCTGCGGGCCCTGGCGGCCGGCACCTGAGCACCACCCGCCCAGAAACGAGCGACCCGTCACCGCGTTTCCGCTGGTGACGGGCCTCTTCCCGCTGGTGTGGCAGGTGCAAGGTTCGAACTTCGCAGGAGTCAGTGGCGGGCGTCGTAGGTTTCGCGGGCCGCGAGCACCTCTTCTATGTGTTCTTCGGCCCAGCGGCCCAGCGCCTGGAGGGGCATGTGCAGTGTGTGCCCCAGCGTGGTCAGCTCGTACTCGACTCTGGGCGGCATCTCGGCGTACGCGTGCCGTGCGACGAGCCCGTCGCGTTCCAGGTCGCGCAGCGTGTCGGTGAGGACCTTCCCACTGATCCCGTCGACCATGGTGCGCAGGTCGCCGAAGCGCATCCTGCCGTTGGCGAGCGCGATCACCACCATTGCCGTCCATTTGTTGGCAATACGGGCCAACGATGTGCGAGATGGACATGTGGCCGTGAGCACGTTGAAGTCCGGATATTGTGACATGCGTCACAGTCCCCAATTAGTTACGTTGAGGTAAATGGTTACCATTGGTGAGCATAGGGCCCTACCAGGATGAACCCGAAACACAAGGGAGAAGATCCACCATGGGGTCCACCACGCTCGCCGTCGCCCGCCAGTACGCCGACGCCATGGCCGCCAAAGACTTCGCCACAGTCGCGAGCCTGTTCTCTGACGACATCGTTTGGCACCAGCCCGGCAATCACCGCTTCTCCGGCACCTTCCGCGGCCGCGACGCGGTCAACGAGGCGATCGGCGCCCAGATGGCCGCCACCGAAGGGACGCTCGATATCGCCATCACCGGCGAACCCATGATCAACGACTCACTCGCCGCGTTTCCCGTCCACTTCTCAGCCAAGCGCAACGACGCAGAGATGTCGATGAACGGCGTCGACGTGCTGAGGGTCGAGGGCGACCGGATCGCAGAGGTCTGGCTGTTCTCTGCGATCCAGCAGGACGAAGACGCCTTCTGGAATGCCGGCTGAGCGTAGAACGTGTCGACGCCGTTGTCGCCGGCCACTCCAGCGACACCCAGCCAGTACGGGAGAATGGCCGGCGAAGGGCGGAAGCACCAAGCCTGATGGTGACGCACGCCCAGAGCCCCGCCGATCAGGAAAGCTGGGCGATGACGCAAGGAGGGCCATGCCGACCGGGTGAGGCGATCCTCGCAGCCTCGGCGGAGGCGTACTTCGTCGTCAAGATCCTGGGCGCCGCATACCTGGTCTTCCTGGGGCTGCATGCCCTCTTGCAGAGCCGCCGCTCCGCGCCGCGGACCGCCGGGTTCGGGGTGCGGGTAGCCGCAGAAGCCAACTGACAAGCGACTCGCAGGAGGAACGGACATGGACACGGTGCTCGGCACGATCGAGCGGATCTGGCGGTACCCCATCAAGTCCACCGGCGGTGAGCTGTTGGACGAGGTCGCCGTGGACGCCCGGGGCCTCGTCGGCGACCGGCTCTACGCTGTGCGGGACGCCGAGGGCAAGTTCGGCTCGGGCAAGAACACCCGCCGGTTCCGGCGCATGCCAGGGCTGTTGCAGTTGCAGTCCCGATATCCAGGGGGAGCAGCCACGGAGGTGCCCGAGCTGCTGGACCCGGACGGCGAGCCAGTGCCGGACCCAACCTCCTATGTGCAGCACTACCTGGACCGGAACGACGTCGAAGTGGCCCGCGAGGGCGCGATCTCACACTTCGACCAGCTCCCCCTCAGCGTCCTGACCACCGCCACCCTCGACTGGGTCCGCGCGGCGGTTCCGAGCGTGCCCGTCGACGAGCGCCGGTTTCGGCCGAACCTGCTGGTACGGACACCGCCGGGCACACCTCCGTTCGTGGAAGACGAGTGGTTCGGCAGCACCGCCCGGATCGGCGGAGCTCTGTGCATACGCTTCGAGCGCTCCAGCGAGCGATGCGTGATGACCAACGAGGCCCAGCAGGACCTGCCGCACTCCCCACTGATCCTGCGAGCCATTGCGCAGGCACACGACATGAGGCTGGATGCCCTGGCCACGGTCGCACAGCCGGGACATGTACGACTCGGGGACACCGTCGAACTGACCTGATGCACCGTCCGGAATTGGTCTTTGTCATCGATGTTCTAGGAAGCGCCCGGGTCACGCGGCGGGTGCAAGTTGAACCGCTCTCACTGGTCTGGTGAAGGCTCGATTCCTTGAGAGGATCGAGTCATGGCACGTCCGTCCCCTTACCCTCCCGGGCGTCGTGAGCGTGCGGTCCGTATGGTCGCGGAGATCCGACCGAACTACCCGACCGAGTGGGCCGCGATGAAGGCGGTCGCAGCGAAGCTGGGCATCGGGACGGCGGAGACGGTGCGCAGCTGTGTGCGCAGGGCGGGGATCGACGCAGGGCAGTGGCCCGGGACCACGACGGCCGAGCGGAGGAGATCAAGCGACTACGGGCCGAGAAGAGGGAGATCAAGTAAGCCGGAATGGGGCAACGGGCAGGCTCGTTGGCGTAGCGCATGGCAGTGCGGGGGTTCTTGTGGTGGGGCTTGAGGCGATCCCACAGATAGGTGCTGTGGCACAAGCCGCGCACCACATGGGTTCCGCCCGCAGCCGACCGCCGGCTTCATTTCACGGCTTGTCCTGTCGCGTTCTCACCCGGCAGCCGCACGCCGTTCCCGGCAACGCAGGCATGTTCGCCATGCCTTCAATCGAAACGGACTGTTCTTCATGCGATCCACCTTCAACCGCTCGTCGTCGCCTACGTTCGTGCTGGTCCACGGCTCCGGCACGAGTTCTTTCATGTGGGCTCCCGTCCAGCGCGAGCTGGCGTTGCTCGGCCACCGCAGCTACGCCGTCGATCTGCCGGGCCACGGCCTCGACGCCCAGTACCCGCTCGCCTACCAGGCCCCCCAGGACCTCGACACGTGGGCGGTCGAGCCGTCGACGCTGGCCAACGTCACCCTGCAGCACAACGTCGACACGGTCGTCGACGTGGTCCGGCGCGTGGCGGAGCACGGGCCCGTGGTGCTGGTGGCGGCCAGCCTCGGCGGCCTCACCATCACCGGCGTGGGCAACGTGATCCCCGAGCTGGTGAGCCGGCTCGTCTACATCTCCGCCTGGTCGTGCGTGCAGCGCGCCAACCCGATCGAGTACATGCAGGAACCCGAGTTCGCCGACAACCTGATGGGGCCGCTGTACGCGTTCAACGTCGGCGACCCCGCTCAGCTCGGTGTCGGCCGGGCCAACTACCGCACGGCGGACGCGGAACTGCTCAACGCACTCAAGGCCGCGACCATGGCGGACGTCACCGACGAACAGTTCCGTGCCTTCCTCAACATCCTGCAGCCGGACGAATCGATCGCGGTGATGACGGCCGACGCCCGCGTCGGCGCCGACACCTGGGGCACCATCGCCCGCACCTACATCCGCCTCACCGGCGACCGATCCCTCCCCGTGGCCATGCAGAACAGGCTGATCGCCGAAGCGGACGCCCTGACACCCGGCAACCCGTACGACGTGCGCACCCTGGACACGTCGCACGTGGGGTTCCTGTTCAGGGCCGATGAGGTGGCCGCCATTCTGGACGAGGCCGCGATCTAGCAGAGGGCCGGGACGGCTGGCGGTCGGGCCGCCAGCCGTCCCCTTCGCCTTCCAGCTCTCCCACACCCTCAGAGGGGGGCAGATCAAGTAAGCAGGAAACGGACAACGGCCGGTACCACATGGTCCGTTGTGCCGGGGTCTCAGAATCGCGGAAAATCCACCTGTGCTGATGGTGCAAAAGGGTGCGATGGGCCCTGAGCGGTTTGTCGTCAGTGGATCGCTTGGTCGCGGCGTCGGTGGGCGGCGCGGGTCTCGGCGTCGGCGACCCTGTCGTCCAGCAGAGCGTACAGCTGGGTGGTTTCGGTGGAGGCGTGGCCGGGGCGGCGGACGGCCTCGATGGACACCCCGACGCCGTGGCCCAGACCATTCTGCGCGCCCACCTGGTCAATTACCACGCCGACGGCTCGGCAACCTGCGCGTTCGTCATGCCTACCACGGTCGACGGCAGGCTGGCCCACAGCGAGGACCCCTCAGTGACCTCGCGAAACTCGGCGTCTCGTCGGGCCCGTGCGGGGCCGCCGCTCTCGCCGGTGTCCGCGCGGTGCTCACCGGAGAGGGAGCCGGAGAGCGCCGTACGGCACTGGGACTCGGCCCGACCTCGGTGGTCGTACTGCTCAGCACCGAGGGCACGACCGCCAACCCGCATGGCACCACCGGCCACTGAGCAAGCGGCACCCGATCACCTTCGAGCCGCACACCCGGGCGGTAAGCAAGCAGTTCGTCCGTGCGGGTTCCTGTGCCGACTTGGGGACGCAGGCAGAAGCCGGGCTGTCGAAAGTCGGCGGGGTTGTCCGCCGACTTATCTCGTCCTACACAGGGCTCGGTTGACAAGCCGGTCGGCGGCGGCCTCAAGCCGGAGAGCGCGTTCTGTCGAATCGAAGCGCTCGGTTGAAACGGAGATCACAATCCTGCGTTTTCCGTCGGCGGTGACTCCCGTTCTGGTCATGAAGCCGAGGATGTCCCCGCCGTGCCCCAAATACGTGCCACCACAAGGCAGCGGGCGTTGTATCAGGCCGAGTCCGTAGCGGGCGCCGGGCCAGACCCGCTGCAGTTCTGTGGCGACGGGAACGGTTTTGCGCATATCGGCGAGCTGCGCGGGCCGCAGGAGTTTGCCGCTGAGCAGGGCTGCGAAGAAGCGATCGAGGTCCGCTGTGGTGGAGATGAGCCCGCCCGAGGCGTCCGCGTCGCGATGCCGAGTGGTGTCGACAAATCCCTCGCTGGTCTTGAACACGCTGTATCCGCGCGCGTGGGGCCAGGGCAGCTCGGCCGATCCTGCGGGCCAACGCGTGTGCTTCAGGCCCAGCGGCTTGATGACGTGTCTTTCCACCTCCTCATGCCAGGGGCGGCCGGTCGCCTTTTCGATGATCAGACCGAGTGCGGCGTACCCGGTGTTGGAGTAAAGCCAGCCCTTTCCGGGAGCGAAGGCCGGCTTGTGGCGCATCGCCCTCGAGATGACCTGCTGCGGGGTGTAGGTGTCGTGCCAGTGGCGGCGGTACTCGCGGGAGGACGCGATGGCGGTCGGGTACGGGTAGTCGTCGATGATCCCGCTGGTGTGCTGGAGGAGGTTGCGGACGGTGATCTTCCGCCCGTCGTTGCCGTGCCCTTTGATCAGCCCGGGGAGCCACCTGTCCACGGTGTCGTCGAGTGACAGCTTCCCCTCGCCGGCCAGTTGCAGCACCACGGTGGCGACGAAAGTCTTGTTGCTGGAGCCGATCCGGAAATATCCGCTCGGCGGCACCGGGCTCTTCGTCCGCAGGTCGGCGACGCCGGCCGTCGCGACCATGCTCCTGCTCTCGCCTGTGACGCGTACCTGCACCCCGGTGGCTCCGCCGGCGACGATCCTCTCAGCGTCACGCCGCAGGTCCGGCTGGCCGTACCTGGGCGCGGCATTGATGGCTGCGGTTAGCGCGGCGGTCATGACCAAATGTGTGACGAACATGATCTTTTTCTTTCGTCGGTATACGTGATCGGACGCGTTCCACGATCGCGGCAGGGGCGCATACCAACATCGGCCGTTCGACTGACCCTGGCTGGACGATCGGCCGATCGGCTTCTCTGACCGCCGCACCAGCCCGGCAGCGATCGCAGCACAGGTACCGCGGCAGCGCGGGGGCGGTGGCCTCATAGCAGTCGCCCTGGTGCAGCAGATCGTCGCCGAACAACTCGTCGAGGACCTCGTCCCACTCCCCCGTCCCGTCCGCTAGCTCGCGCAGCAGGTCGGGGACGTCGGCGGCGGGACCGTGCGCGTGCTCCAGGTCACCCCACGGCACGTCGTCGAGACCGGCCAGCTCCACGATCCCCGGGGTGGCGAAGTCCGGTGTGAGCGCCAGTGGTTCCAGAGGTGGCGCCGGGACGACGGTGACCTCCGGGTCCGGCGGACGCGCCTTTGTCCCCCTCACCTCGATCGGGGCGGTCCAGCTGCGATACTCGGCCATCCTGCCGACGTCGAACCGGCTGCCGCCACTGGGCCGGCCGCCATGCATCCGCGCGATCGCCGCGGCTTCCCGGCTCACCGCCTCGATCTGCCGGTGACCCACGGTGTCGACCGGATAGGGGCCCTCGTCGAGCGCCATCACCAGCCAGCCGCCGTCCGGGTGCGGACGGGCGAAAACGCAGGGGAACCCGTATTCCGCGAGCTGCTCGGCGAACGCCTGCGCTGCCGCCTCGTCGGGCACGACGAAGTCGTGCATCCCCGCCATCGCGCGCCAACCGGCCACGCGCTCGTCTCCGTCCTGCTGGGCTGCCGCCTGTCACATTCGAGTGCTGCGCGTGCGGTTCAGCATGACCAGCCCGGCGATGAACGACCCGAGCAGGACTGGCGACAGGACCGCGAGGGCGCCCCACACAACGAGGCCGAGATAGCCGAGCGCGGCCGAACTGTGCGTCGGGTCGGCGTCAGCGGCCGCGAAGAGCCCCAGGCCGAGGACGACACCGGCCACCGTGAGGGCGATCGGCGTCCACAGGAGCACGCGGGCCCACACACGATACGTCCGACTGTAGACACGCCGGGCCGACGGCACGTTCGGCTGCGGGGGATACCCGACGGATCCGCTCATGCCCCATTTGTACCAGCCCATGTAGGCCCCGCACCGCCAGGGCTGGCCCTGGCGGTGCGGGGATCGTCAGTGGGTTGTCACGGGGTGCAGGTAGAGGTTCGGCGTGCATCCATACTCGACCGAGTCCAGCAAAATGCGGTCGAAGTCGGTGAACAGGAAGGACGCGGTGCCGTCGGGCCGCACCGCGATGACGCAGTCGCGCGACAACACCACGCCGAGCTCGGCGCCCTCGCGTCGAGCCTGCACCAGGTCGGCACAGGGTGTATCTGCTCCGTGGATGACCCCAAGTTGGTCAGGTGCGGGCCCAGACGTGACGACTTGCCGCTGGCCATCCGTTCTGAGCTTCTAACGGCTTCTGCAGTTGCTCGCGGGTGGTGGTCAGACAAGCGGCACTGCTGCGCACCGAGCCGGATCGGATCACGGCAAACGATGGCCATGCGGGTACCTGGTCCAACGATTTTGGACCTATTAGGTCGGGCAAGCGCAGTGCTCCAGGCCGGTCGGTGAGGACACCGTCTCCTTCCTGGAGATCCGTTCGCCGCGGCGGTATCTTCCGGCGGCCTGGTGCTACGGTTGGCCTCCAATACGCATATAAGGGGACGTATGTTCGGCATTGTCCGCCCGTGTCGGCACGTCATGTGCAAGGTGCTCTATGCGGACTGGATGAGTCACCTGTGCGGGCTCTGCCTGGCGCTCCGCGACGAGCATGGACACCTGTCCCGCTTGGTGACCAACTACGACGGCCTGCTCGCGTCCGTCCTCACCGAGGCCCAGTCGCCCACGTCCGCGTCGCGCCGGCGGGCGGGCCCGTGTGCGCTACGCGGCTTCAAGGGCGCCGACGTAGTGGAGTCCGAGGGGGTACGGCTGGCCGCCTCGGTGTCGCTGCTCCTGGCGGCCGGCAAGGTGCGCGACCACGTGGCGGACGGGGACGGCGTGTACGCTCGCCGCCCGGTGGCCACCGGCGCCACCCGCCTGGCGGGCCGCTGGTCCTCGGCCGGCACGGCCACAGCCGGCACGCTGGGGTTCGACCCCACCCCGCTGACGGCGGCGGCCGACCGCCAGGACCTCCTGGAACGCGCCCCCGCCCAGGCGCCCCCGGGGAGCAGCGCGGCGCCCGGGTTACGAGAGTTGACGGGGCCCACCGAGGACGCCGTCGCCGCCGCGTTCGCGCACACCGCGGTGCTCGCGGGGAAGCCGCACAACCGGGAGGCTCTGGAGGCGGCCGGTCGCGGATTCGGGAAGCTGGCACACCTGATCGACGCGGTGGAGGATCTGGCCGGCGACCGGGCGTCCGGGGCGTACAACCCGCTGGCCGCCACCGGCACCGGCCTGGAGGAGGCGCGCCGCCACTGCGACGCCGCGCACGCCGAGCTGCGCGCCGCCGTGGACGAGCTGGACCTGCCCCGCCCCGGCCTGACACGCGCCCTGCTGGTGCGGGAGACCGGCAGCGCCGTCTCCCGAGCCTTCGCCACCGCCGGAACCTACGGCACCAGCCACCCGCCCGTACCCGCGCCCGGCGATCCCGACGCGCCGCCGGGAGGACGGCCGCCGAAGCGGGATCCCGGCGGGCTGCTGTCGCTGGCGTGCGCCGCGCTGACCTGCTGCACGTGCGGCCTGTACCGGCCCGCCTGGGACGAGGACCGCGAGGGCTCCTTCTGCGAGCGCTTCGACTGCTCCGGCTACGACTGCTGCGGCAACTGCTGCTCCTGCTGCCCGGGCGAGGACGGCTGTTGCTGTGACGGCTGCGGCTGCGACTGACCACCGTGGGAGTCACGTCAGCAGAGTCTGGGCGATAAGCCTGGCGTGATCACCATGCTCTTCCCAACCCGCCGGGACCTGGATGGATCACCGTGCCGGGCTGGATCGGGACGGAGTCATGCTCTGAAACTTGGCCGCGTACTGGCCGTAAGTGGCTGTAGGACACCGGTGATCGCCGTAGACGGCCGGACAAAAAGCGAGAGGCATACGAGGAACGACATGGCCTGCCAGCACCGCCTAGGCACTGCAGTCGCTCACCTACCCGACAGCAGCGTGGGCTAGGGTGTGCCAGCTCATGACATTGGTTCCTCGCTGTCAGGCTTGGCGGGCGTAGGACGCGAGGCGTTGGGCGAGCGCGATGACGAGGTTGCGCAGTTCATCGGGGCGCTCGATGACGAACGGACGGTCGAGTGAGGCGAGTACCGCAGGCAACCAGTCGAGCCGCTCCACCCGTAGCTCGACGCGCAGCCAGCGCTCGGTTGCCTGGTCCTCGCCTGCCACGGGCGCGTACTCCTCCAAGCTCGCGACGCTGGCGGGAAGGCGGGCGCGGATCTGCTCAACCGTCCCGTGGATCCGCAAGGTCACCTCATGCCGGTACTCGGCCGTGGCGAACGCTGACAACACACGCTGTGCCGGACCGGGACCCACGGGCGCTTCGAATGAGCCGGGCAGGGTCCTCGCGTCTGCGATGCGATCGAGCCGGAAGGTTCGGTCCTCGCCGATCTGGGCGTCCTTGCCCGTGACGTACCATCGGCCGGAATGGGCGACGATCCCGTACGCGTGCAGCGTGCGTTCGCTGCGCCGTCCGTCGCGGTCGGTGTAGCGGATCGAGACCGGTCGGCGGTGGCGCACCGCATCAGCGATGGTGAGCAGGACCTCGGCGTCCGGGGTGTCGAACTCGCCGGGCTGATCCGTGAAGGCGAGAGCTTCCAGGAGTGTGTCGAGCCGGCGGGCGATGTGCTTGGGCAGCACCCGCCGGATCTTCGCCGAGGCCGTCTCGCTTGCCGTGTGCTCCGTCGTCGTCAACCCTGCTCGGCGGCCGGCGACCAGGCCGAGCAGCACGGCCAGCGCCTCGTCGTCGCTGAGCATGAGCGGAGGCAAGCGGTACCCGGGGGCGAGCCGGTACCCGCCGTAGCGGCCGCGCACCGATTCCACGGGCACGTCCAGGTCGATCAGCTGGTCCACATACCGCCGCACGGTGCGCCCATCGACGCCGAGCCGGTCGGCGAGTTCGGCCACCGTCCGGGTGCCGCCCGACTGCAGCAGCTCCAGGAGAGTCAGCACGCGGCCGGTCGGTCGAGGCATGTTCGCAGCCTAACGCGAATACAGGACCGATTCTGTCCACTATTTCTCCTAGCCTGCGACGTGCACGCCTCCAGCACAGCCAAGGAGATTCCCATGGACTTCGTCTCGATCCGCATCATCACCAGCGACGTCGCGCGCCTCGTCGAGTTCTACGAGCGAGCCACAGGGGCGCGGGCGACGTGGGCCACCGAGGACTTCGCCGAACTCAAGACCGCGGGCGCCACCCTCGCGATCGCCGGCACCCGCACCGTCCCACTGTTCGCCCCGGGCTCTGCCCGCCCGGCGGACAACCACAGCGTGATCACCGAGTTCCTCGTCGACGACGTGGACCGCATTCACCAGAACCTGACCGGCTTCGTCACCGACTTCGTCACCGAGCCCACCACGATGCCCTGGGGTAACCGGTCGCTGCTGTTCCGCGACCCCGACGGCAACCTCGTCAACTTCTTCACCCCCGTCACCCCGGCAGCCATCGAAAAGTTCGCACGTTGACGCCCACGCACAGCCGCTCACGCGGGAGCCCTGAGATCCCAGGGCTCCCGATGAACGCGTCCGCCAAGTGCAGGAGCGCCACCAGCAGGGGTCACCGGAACGCACCGCTGACCCCGGAGGGACGTCTGCGGGTGTGCCTGCGGATCGACGCCGGACGTCCGATCGCGCACATCGCTGCCGAGGCCGGGACGCTCCTCACCTCCCGGTTGGAGGGCTACCTTCAGGCCAGGGCGTCCAATACCCGCCAATACAGGTGCGCGACGGGATCGGTGGCCAGCCGACCGCCTGCGGCGACGTACCGATCGGCGAAGAGCGTCCCGGCAGGGGCGCCATGGAGAAGTGCCAGCGCCGTGGAGCAGTGAGCCACGTCCAGGTCAGCTGGCCCCCAGGAGGTCTCCGCCCAGTCGACGATGCCGCTGACCGCAGGCTGTTATTGGTTTTGGCGAAAAGGACGTTTCCGGGGTGGAAGTCCCGGTGCAGGAAGCAAGCGCGGTAGTCCGGGGGCGCGACGAATGATGTCCACGGCGCGATGCCACAGCTCGGGTCGTCCGGTGTCTTCAGAGGGCGGTCTGCAGGCCCGCCCTCTGACAAGGACGCCCTCCATATCAGGTGTGCTGCGACCGCGGCTCGGTGGCGCGGTGATAGCGGTCGGCGAGTGCACGCACGAGTTCGACGAGTTCCGCGGGCTCCGTCACGGTGAAATCGACGCCGAGCAGGCCGAGGTGAACGACGAGCGCCTCGATGTTGTCCGCGCCGGTGTCCAGCAGGCAGCGGGTGTCGTCGACCGGCGTGATCGTGCCGATGGCGGCGTTGATCCGTTCGGCGAGCTGTTCGGCTGGTACGTGCACGACGACCTGGGCCCGGTATCGCCAGGCAGCCGACGACACGCCCCGGCGTACCTGGTCGATGGCCTCCTCGGGGAGATCGCGGGGGGTGAATCGGGGACCCGTCGGGGTGCGTGGGTGGAGCCGGTCCACCCGGAACGTCCGCCAGCCGGCCCGCTCGATGTCGAACCCGACGAGGTACCACCGTCGTCCCCAGTTGACCAGCCGGTATGGTTCCACCTCGCGCCGGCTCTCAGAGCCGTCGTGGCTTCGGTAGTCGAATCGCAGGCGCTCGTGATCCCGGCAGGCGGCGGCGAGGGCGCTCAGCGTGTCCGCGTCCACCCGTGGGCCCAGGTCGTCCCGGGGTACCGCGACGGCGTACCGCTGGAGGGCGTTGACACGGCGCCGGAGCCGGGTCGGTAGCACCTGCTCCAGTTTGGCCAGCGCGCGCAGCGAGGTCTCCTCGACTCCGCTGATTGTGCCCCCGGCGGCGGTGCGCAGTCCGATCGCCACCGCGACCGCCTCTTCATCGTCGAGCAGCAGCGGCGGCAGCGCGGCCCCGGCACCGAGCCGGTAGCCGCCCACCGCGCCTCGGTTGCCGTGCACCGGATAGCCGAGGTTTCGCAGGCGTTCCACGTCGTTGCGGATGGTGCGGGTGCTGACCGACAGCCGTTCGGCCAGTTCGGCGCCGGTCCACTCGCGGGGCGTCTGGAGCAGCGAGAGCAGGCGCAGCAGCCGCGCCGAGGTTTCCAACATTCTTCGAGTCTGCCAGTTCATTAGGAACGGCTCTTACCTAATTGGTTCCTACGCTGATGGCCATGACGAACGACAGCACGATTGCCCCGTTCCGGATCGACATCCCTCAGGCCGAGCTCGACGATCTACAGCAGAGGCTGGCCCGGACTCGGTGGGCGGAGGAGCTGCCCGCGAGCGAGTCGGCGCCGGCCGGCCCGGTGCCGCCCGGTTGGGAGTACGGCGTCCCGGTGGGCTACGTCAAGCAACTGGTCGAGCGGTGGCGCACCGGGTACGACTGGCGGGCCTGGGAGGCGAAGCTGAACGCTTACCCGCAGTTCACCACTGAGATCGACGGCCAGAACATCCACTTCCTGCACGTGCTGTCGCCGGAGCCGGACGCGACGCCACTGATCCTGACCCACGGCTGGCCGACCTCGGTGGTCGAGTGGCTGGACGTGATCGGCCCGCTCACCGACCCGCGGGCGCACGGCGGCGACCCGGCGGACGCGTTCCATCTGGTCATTCCGTCGGTTCCAGGCTTCGGCTTCTCCGGGCCGACCCGGGAGCGCGGCTGGAATCGGTACCGGGTGGCCCGGGCCTGGGCCGAGCTGATGCGCCGGCTCGGGTACGGCCGATACGGCGCGGCCGGCAACGACGGCGGATCGCTGATCTCGCCCGAGGTGGGCCGGGTTGACCCCGGGCACGTCTGTGGTGTGCACGTGACGCAGGTCTTCTCGTTCCCGTCGGGCGACCCCGCCGAATCGGCCAGTCTGTCTGAGGAGGAGCGCGGAAAGCTCGCGTTCGCCGAGTGGTTCACCCAGAACCGGGGCGCGTATGACAAGCTCCAGTCCACCGAGCCGCAGAATCTGGCGCACGCACTGGCCGACTCACCGGCCGGCCTGCTGGGCTGGCACGCGCAACTGCTCGGCGCTTCGCTCGACCCGGATTTCGTGCTCACGAACGTGATGATCTACTGGCTGACCAACACGGCCGCTTCAGCCGCCCGGTTCTACTACGAGGACGCGGCGGCGGCCCCTGTACAGCAGAAGTCGAACGGCCGGGGCACCTCCGTGCCCGAGCCGACCACCGTGCCCCTCGGCCTGGCCAATTTCGCCTGGGACTTTCAGTCGATCCGGACGTTCGCCGACCGCGACCACAAGAACATCCTCTCCTGGAACGTTTATGACCGGGGCAGCCACTTCGCCGCTCACGACGCCCCCGATCTGCTCGTCCACAACATCCGGCAGTTCTTCCGCAAGGTTCGCTGACCGCCGCCGGTTTTCGGCGGCCCCCCTCACCCCCCACGTCTTCGCGCGAAAGGAAACACTCATGTATCTCGTCATCGGTGCCACGGCTCACTTCGGACGTCAGGCGGTAGAGGAGCTGGTTGCCGCGGGTGCGCCGGTGCGGGCGCTGACCCGTACTCCGGAAAGGGCCGGGCTCCCGGAGGAAGTCGACGTCGTCCGGGGCGATCTGACCAAGCCCGAGACGCTGCCGGCGGCACTGGCCGGCGTCGAGGCCGCCTTCCTGGTTCTGCAGTACGGGATGGATGTCGCTCCGCTGCTGGCGGCCGCGGGCCAGGCCGGGGTGCGGCGGCTGGTGTTCCTGTCCTCGGGGGCGGTCGTCCCAGGCGCCGAGCGGCAGCCCGACGCGATCGCCCAGTACCACCGCGATGTCGAGCGGGCCATCGAGGCGTCCGGGATCGAGTGGACGTTCCTGCGGCTACTGTTCCCCGCCATCAACTCGTTGACGTTCGCCATGCAGCTCCAGGGCGGTGACGTCATTCGCGCGCCGTACGCCGAAGCGGCCTTCAGCGCCGTGCACGAGAGGGACGTCGCCGAGGTGGTCGCGCGGATGTTGATCGGCGGCGGGCACGCGAAGCAGGCATACGACCTGACCGGCCCGGAGTCGCTGACCCAGGCACAGCAGGTCCGCATCCTCGGCGAGATGCTGGGGCGCCCGCTCACCGTCGAGGACCTCGACCCGGAGCCGGTGCTGGCGCAGATGAGCCGGTTCATGGACCCTGAGTTTCTGGCGGCGCTGTTCGGTCTCATGGCGCAGGCGGTCGGCAAGCCCGCACCGGTCAACAACGTCATCGAACAGATCACAGGCCACCCCGCGCGCACCTACGCCCGGTGGGCCGCGGATCACCGGGCCGACTTCGGCGGATGATCAACGAGGCAGGGGCGGCATCCGCCGCCCCTGCGCTGCCGTATGGACGGAAGGACGGCACGGTGGCACAGGCGCTGAGGCGACGGGAGCCAGGACGAGCTCTGCCGGCCCGACAGTGGCTGCTTGAACGGGCCGACGCGACCGCCGAGGAGGCGGTCACCCGGCTGGTCAGCATGCAGGCGCAGGCGCCGTACGCGCCCTACTTCGGGCTCTGGAGCAGGTTGCGGAAGTTCGGCACCGCCGACCTGGCGGCACCGCCGACCTGGCGGACGCGCTGACCGAGCGCCGCCTGGTGCGGGGTCGCGCTGATGCGCAGCACCATCCACCTGGTCACCACGGCGGACTACCGCTCGTTGCGGCCATGGGCGCAGCCTGCGCTCGACCGTGAGGGCCCGTGTGGCTGCCAGGTTGTGCTCGGTCACGGACAGCAGGTCCTGGTCGTCGAAGGGCGAGGCGAAGCGGGTGCGGTTGTCCCGGAACCAGGCAGCCACGTGCTCCACCGTCTGCAGTCCGTCGACGAGTCGGCCCCGTACCGCGTAGGTGGCGTTGGCCAGTTCGATCGGCAGCGGTTCGCCCAGCAACGGCCGACACGGGTAGAGAGTCCGAGTGAGATGGCTCCCCGATTAGCTCCCATCGACTTCCAGACATGAGAAAGGGCCCCCGGATTACTCCGAAGACCCTTCTCGCCTGCATCTTCCTGGTTCTCGGCAGCTCAGGGATTCCCACACCCAGAATGCCGGGTGAGCCGGACACACCGTCTCCGCCCCACCTGCGTATCTGCGCCCAGTGAATCTACGGCCAATGGGTGAGGCCTTGCGGATCACGGGGGTGTCCGTGGCCATGTAAAAGTGGCCGTTGACAGGGGGACGTGGCCAGCATCAAAACTTGGCCGCGTATTGGCCGTGAGTAACCGTAGAACACCCGGTCACCACCGTAGACAGCCGGACACAACGCGAGAGACCCGTCACCGCGTTTCCGCTGGTGACGGGTCTCTTCCCGCTGGCGTGGCAGGTGCAAGGTTCGAACTTGCGTAGGCTGAGCCGACGGTTTTACAGTCCCGTCGCGATCACGCGTTGGCCTGGGGATTTTCCCCGGACCGCCGCAACGTGGCCGCGCATTGGCCGTGATCACGCGCTGAGAGCCCGGCAGCGGGCGTTCGTCCGGCCCCAGGAACTCGTGAGAATGACGAGTTGCCTTCGACGCCCGGCGGCGCGTGAGCCAAATGATAGTCCGCGCCGCAGATGATGAAAATTTCATGAACCTGCACATTTTCTCATCCGGCGTTGGGCCATGTCGCGCGTTTTGGAACGCTCCTCGAAAACAGGGCGGCGTTGACAGAGTCAACAGGGATGAAGAACCTGCTTGGGAGCGCTCCCATATCCTTCGGCCCATTCCTGAGAGGGCAGTGCGGTGGATATCTTGACCAAGAATCGGGACCTCTTTCTGGCCCTGTACCGGTTCGTGATAGGCCTGTTGTTCGCCTGCCACGGCGCGGCGACACTCTTCAACGTGCTGGGAGGTCCGCAGGGCCAGGCGCCCAGCTTCGGACAATGGCCCGGATGGTGGGCCGCCGTCATCGAGCTGATCGGCGGCGTCCTCGTCCTGCTCGGATTGGGCGCCCGCGCCGCCGCCGTCATCTGCTCGGGCACCATGGCCTACGCCTACTTCATTGTCCACCAGCCGCAGGCGTTGTTCCCGATCGAGAACGGCGGCGAGAAGGCCGCGCTCTTCTGCTGGGGTTTCCTGCTCATCGCCGTACTCGGCCCCGGCCGCTGGGCACTGTCCACACTGCTGACGCCGTCGCGAGCCCTCGCAGAAGACAGGAAATGAACCCCGCTGGTAGGCGCGGACCAGGCACCGGGGCACGAGCAGCTGCCGCCCGCTCCTGCGGTGTGCCGGTGCGGATGATCTCCTTCAGCTCGGCCCGCCGCGCGGCGTAGTGCTATACCACGGCCTTGCGCCGCTCGTTCGCGGCGATCTTGCTCTGCCGGTGAGCTGACAGTGCGCGGACATCAGGCCCTCCCGTAACGCTGGTGGAACCGCTCGACGCGACCGGCGGTGTCCAGGACGCGGCTGCGCCCGGCGTAGAAGGGATGGCCAGCAGATACGACGGCTCTATCTGGTCCATCCATCCACATCACGACCATGCGTGCGTCTCCGCGTGGCTCAACGCCGGCGTGAACCCGCCCCAGGTCGCCGCATGGGCCGGCCACAGCGTCGAGGTACTGCTACGGGTCTACGCCAAGTGCATCTCCGGCGGACAGGCTGAGGCCATGCGGCGCATCGAGACGGCACTCCCACGGACTCCGCCACCGGAGCCGCCGGGCTCCCTCAGCCATGACCGATGATCTTCAGCGCGTATTCAGCGCAGCCACCCGTAGCGGACCAGTGTGAGCCGTAGACCGCCGGACACAACGCGAGAGGCCCGTCACCGCGTTTCCGTTGGTGACGGGCCTCTTCCCGCTGGTGTGGCAGGTGCAAGGTTCGAACTTGCGTAGGCTGAGCCGACGGTTTTACAGACCGCTCCCTTTGGCCACTCGGGCAACCTGCCTTGTCATCCGCTCTCGCGGCGACACACAGAAGGATAGCGGACTTCCGAGGTGTACGTGACACCGGTTTGTCCTGAGCCGGATCCACGGTACGGGCCGTGCCGAAATGGTGGAGGTGCCGTGGGCGTGGAGGGTGCAAAGCTGGATGGTCCTCCGCACAAGGGGCGGTGTCCTGCACGGCGGGCCGATGCTGGCTAGGCTCGGTCGCTGGGCCCTTCGCCTTTCGCGTACGGCGGGAAAGCGGGGTCCGGGTAGTGCTTTCGCAGCTGAGAGGATGGGTGTTTTGGCCGATTCATCTTTCGACATCGTCAGCAAGATCGACCGTCAAGAGGTCGACAACGCCCTCAACCAGACGGTCAAGGAGATCGGGCACCGCTTCGACTTCAAGGGGACCGGGGCCGCGATCGGTTGGTCTGGGCAGGACAATATCGAGATCAAGGCGAACAGTGAGGAGCGGGCGAATGCCGTGCTCGACGTGCTCAAGGAGAAGGTGGTCAAGCGGGGACTGTCGCTGAAGATCCTGGACGCGGGCGAGCCCAAGCTGTCGGGCAAGGAATACCGCATGCTGGTCAGCCTGAAGGAGGGCATCGACCAGGAGCACGCCAAGAAGATCTCCAAGATGATCCGTGACGAGGGGCCGAAGGGGATCAAGGCGCAGATTCAGGGCGAGGAGCTTCGGGTCAGCTCGAAGAAGAAGGACGACCTTCAGGAAGTCATTTCGCTGCTGAAGGGCAAGGATCTGGACATCGCCCTCCAGTTTGTGAACTACCGCTGACCGGCATGGAGCCGGAGCCGAGTGCGGGGCACGCCAGGGGCACGAGGTCGGGCGCGTTGTCCACGAAACGCGGGCGACGCCGCTTGCCGGTGCCTCGGCGTGCCGCATCTCGACCGTAAGCTCGGTAATCGTGACGAAGATCCCCCTGCGCCGCTTTACGGCACGTGCCCTGCCCGTTGATGAGCAAGATCGGGTTCTCCTGCTTCATGGCTTTGATCCGGCGAGGCCGGATGAACCGTTCTGGTTCACGATCGGCGGGGCCACGGAGGACGGCGAGACGCTGCAGGAGGCGGCGGCGCGCGAGCTGTTCGAGGAGGTCGGGATCAGGGCGGATGCTGACGAGTTCAGCGGCCCGTACGACAACAGTGTGACCGAGTTCTCCTGGGCCCAGTACGCCGTCACGCAGGAGCAGACGTTCTTCGCGATCCGGGTGGGCGACGGCGCGGTCGTGTCGTTCGATCACATGGAGCAGATCGAGAAGGACACGACGACGGCCTACCGGTGGTGGAGCGTGGCGGAGCTCGAGAGCACCGAGGAGATCTGCTATCCCGAAGATCTCGCGTCGATCCTGCGTCGGATCATCGCGGCTTCCTCGGTCACTGAGGGCGAAGGATCCGCGTAGCGCCCGCTATGAGGGCCGTCGCCAGGATCCACCCGGAAACGACCAGTCCGTACGCGAGCCACTGCGTCCATCCGCCCGGGTCGAACAGCTCTCGTTGCCCAAATGCGGGGATCGGGAGCAGAAGGTCAAAGGTGTAGGCGAAGGCGTTGAAATCGGGGCTCTCGGAGGGTTTGAGCGCTCTGGGCGGGTTGAGGCCGAAGACGATGGTTCCGAGCGTCAGCAGCAGCGTGAACCACATGCCCGCCAGCCAGGGACGGTAGCCGTAGCCGACCGCGACGTCGAGCAGCCGCCCCCATGCCCGGCCCCCGAGCCCCTGCGTCTGCCGTCTGGCGCGGAGCTTGGCGAGCTGGGTGCGGCGGGCGAGCGCGTCGTTGCCGTCGCTGAGGTACCAGGCGGCCAGCTGCTCGTACGGCTGCGGCCTGAACCCCTCCGGATCACGCCTTACCCAGTCGATTCGTTGGGTTACTCCCGAACCGCGCAGACGGTGGTAGGTCAGGCCGTTGAGGCGTAGCTTCTCGGGCCAGGTGGCTCGATCGTCGTGCAATGTGCCGACTGTGGAGTGTGCGAGGGTCACAACGCCTTCGATGGGCTTTGCGGGCTTGAGGTAGAGCTCGCGGATCTCCATGTGGCTCGCGTGGAGGGCGTAGCGGGTGTCCGGACTTCGTACGATTCCGTTGAGCGAGAGTGTCCCGTTGATTCGCGCGCCGCGTAACCGTATGCAGCCCAAGGCCTGAAATCCGTCGGTGCAGCGCATGATGTCCTCAACGACCATGTTGTCGGCGGCGAGGGCTTCCTTGCCCGGGCTACGGAGCGTTGCGCCTTCCAGGAAGAGTCCGCCGTTGAGGCGGGAGCCGATCAGGTCGATTCCTCCGGCGAAGTCGGCGTTGCGGAGGTAAGTGCCGGAGTCCACGACGGCGGCGTTCGCGTAGAGCGCCCAGTCTTCGTCGTCGTCGGCCACCACCTTGGTGCCGCCCAGCCACAGGCCGCTCTCGAACTGGGCCCGGTTCAGGCGGACGGTGCCGGTGATGTTCGAGCCGGAGAGGCTGAGGTGGCCGGCCACCCGCATGCCGCCGCCGCTGAGACCCGGGAGGTGGCAGTCGGTCAGGCGCACGGTACGGGTGGTTGAGTCGGTGAAACGGATCGGTTCGTCCAGATGGCAGCCGCTCAGGTTGAGTTGGTGCGGGATCGTGCCGCCGACGATCGCGAGCTGGCCGGTGATCCTGGCGCCGCGCAGGCGTACCGCTGGGGCGGAGCCGCTGCCCGTGTCGCGGGCGCCGAGGAGCAGCTGGGCGATCACCTCGGCCCTGATCGAGCGCTCGCGGCCCCAGGTGTGGCCGTCCGTGGGCGCGTTGGCCCCGGCCGCGCGGCTGGTTCCGATCTTGAATGGACCCAGCTCGACGGTTTCGCCGGTGGGGAACGCGTTCCAGAGCCTCCGCTCCGCCTTGGTTAATCGGCGCATGTGGTCAGCGGCGGTAGCCGGCCATGCGCTCGAGGCGGGCGACCCGCTCGGACGTGGGCGGGTGGGTGGAGAACAGGCGGCCGAAGCCGGAGCCGCTGAACGGGTTCGCGATCATCATGTGGGAGGCGGAGGTCAGGCGGCTGTTCTCCGGAAGGGGAAGCCTGCGGGCACCCATCTCGATCTTGCGGAGCGCCGAGGCCAGGGCGAGCGGGTCACCCGTAAGCCTGGCGCCCGATTCGTCGGCCTGGAACTCCCTCGTCCTGGAGATCGCCATCTGCACCATCCCGGCCGCCACCGGTCCGAGCAGCATCATCAGCAGCGCACCCACGAAGCCCGGACCCTCGTCGTCGTCCGAACCGCCGAAGAACACGGCCACATAGCTGAGCCAGGTGATCATTGTGGCCAGCGCGCCGGCCACAGAGGAGACGAGGATGTCCCGGTTGTACACGTGTGACAGCTCGTGCCCGATCACTCCGCGCAGCTCGGCCTCGTCGAGCAGCTGGGTCAGGCCGTACGTGACGCACACCGCGGCCTGGCGAGGACTTCTGCCCGTCGCGAACGCGTTCGGCTGCACCGTCGGCGAGATGTACAGGCGTGGCATCGGCTGGCGTGCCTCGGTGGAGAGCTCTCGGACGATCCGGTAGAGCGTGGGCTGCTCGACCTCGCTGACCGGCCTGGCGCGCATGGCCGACAGGGCGATGCGGTCGGAGAAGAAGTAGGCGACTCCGTTGCTCACCAGGGCGAGCACGAGAGCGATCCGCACACCGGCGCCGCCGCCCAACCACGCGCCCGCCGCGACAATCAGCGCCGACAGGCCGCCGAGCAGAACGGCGGTGCGCAGACCGTTGTGGTGCAAGGCTCCCCCCTTCGTGGTCTGGGTTCACCTGGTCCAACGACGATGACCCGGTCCATCGTTCCCCAACTGTCCCTCCCCCGTACCGCGCCGTGCTCGACCGGGGGCGCAGCGCGACCTTCCAGCTTGGCTTTCTCCATTGCTCAGGGCCTCTTTGAGCTCTCTCCTGCTGTGCGCTGAGTGCTTGAGCGCCTGGGGCCTCAACCGAAGGCCGAGAAGGAGGTCAGGTCCAGGACCAGTTGTGGGGCGATCGAGAACAGGACGGCCGCCACCAGGGCGAGAGCGATGGCCAGCCATGTCGCCGGAAGTGGGTGGCGCTGGGTGATTGCCGTTCCTTCCGCCGGGGTGAAGAGGCGTGCCGCCCAGATGACGTAGTAGTAGAGGCCGATCACGGTGTTGACGGCCATGATCAGTGCCAGCCAGCCTGAGCCGCCTTCGACGATCTCGCGGAAGACGAACACCTTCGCGAAGAGCCCGGCCAGGCCCGGTGGGAGGCCTGCCAGGCAGACCAGGCAGAACGCCAGCGCAAGCCCTGCTGCCGGGCGCCGGAACGCCAGGCCGCGGTAGTCGTCGAGCTCGTTGCGGGTGGCGGTCCTGGAGACGAGCATGACCACCGCGAACGCGCCGAGGTTCATGGCGGCGTAGATGATCAGGTAGGCCATGGAGGCGCCGATCGCGCCCGCCGCCGCCACGGTCTCCGGGAGGACGGTCGAGGTGACCGCGGTGGTGGACCCCGGGGCGACGGCCGGGGCCTGGAACGCGGCGGTGGCAGGTGCGGTGGCGATGCCCGGCGCGTGGAGAGCGGCGGTTGATGTGGCGCCTTGTGTGGTGGCCGCTGCTGCCAGAGGTGCCAGGATGTAGCCGGACTGCGCGACGGAGGACCAGGCCAGCAGGCGTACGGCGGAGCGTTGGCGCATGGCGAGCAGGTTGCCCGCGGTCATGGTCAGCGCGGCGATGATCCCCACGATGGGCGCCCAGGTGGCGGCCTGTCCGGACAGTCCGGCGACCAGTACGAGGATCAGCCCGGCGAACCCGGCCGCCTTGGAGATGACCGAAAGCAGAGCGGCCACGGGGACGGGAGCGCCCTGGTAGACGTCGGCCGCCCAGGAGTGGAACGGCACCGCGGCGATCTTGAAAGCGAACCCCGCCACCACCAGAACGACGCCGACCGTGCCGACGGCAGGCAGGTCCGGGCCCCCCGCCCACACCGTACCCGCTGCGACGCCGGGCGCCGGCGCGTCGCCGCTGAGCACGGCCGCCAGGCGGGACAGGTAGACCGTGCCGGATATGCCGTACAGGAGAGACACGCCGAACAGCATGACGGCGGTCGACACGACCGACACGACGAAGAGCTTCACGGCGGCCTCGGACGAGCGGCCGTCGTACCGCTTCATCGCGGTGAGGGCGAAGACCGGCAGCGAGACCAGTTCGAGCGCCACCACGAGCATGATCAAATCTCGGGACGCGGGCAGCGTCACCGCGCCGACGAGGGTGCAGAGGAGCAGGAAGTACCACTCTCCGACCGGGATGCCGCCGGCCGCCAGCTCGGTCATCGACATCAGTACGATCACCACGGCCGCGACGAGCACCATGCCCGCGAACACCAGCGTGAACCGGTCCGCCACGAACGAGCACAGCCCGGCGGGCGCGGCGAGGTCGGGCGGGACGCAGAAGGTCGACTGCGGCCGGCCGCCCTTGATCGCCTGGGTGACGACGAAGCCCAGGGAGACCAGCACACCTGCCAGCGTGACCAGGGCCAGCACGGTCTTCGTGCGGGGGCGAGCCGGGAGGAACGCGTCCAGCACCAGCACCAGCCCGGCCACCAGGGCGAGCGCCAGCGGGGGCGCGATCACGAAATAGTCGATCTGCTGGATCATGAGACGGCTCCCAGCAGGGTCTGGACGGCCGGTGTGGTGAGCGACAGGAGCAGCCCGGGCCAGAGCCCGAAGAGCAGGATCAGGGCCACCAGCGGCGTCCATGCCAGCAGTTCGTAGCTCCTGATGTCATCGACCACCCGCCGCGCGCCGCCCAGCGGGGCGCCATCCACCGGGGCGCCACCACCCGCTGACCCGGCGTCGCCCAGAGGCCCGTCCCCGCTCAACGGCTCAGCGCCCTCCGGAGGTTCGCCGCCGCTCGACGGCTCAGCGTCGCCCCCCGGAGACTCGCCACCGCTCAACGGCTCAGCGCCGGGTGGTGGCTCGTTCTGGTCGCTGGTGGGCAGCGGTGCCGGGCTTGGCTCCAAGGTGGCCGTCGCCGAGCGTTTCTCCGGCGAGCCGAGCGGTACGACGGGGCGTTCGTCAGGGGTGACGCCCTCCCACGGCGCCTCGTCCGCGCCTCCGCCAGACGTACGCACGCCGGCGGGCGCCCCGGTGACCCTCTGAGGTCGGCCATGGGTGACGCGGGACAGCATGACGACGAAGTACGCGGCCGTCAGGACCGCCCCCAGGCCCCCGATCACCATGTATGTCAGGAACAGCGCGCGCGGCAGCCCGTTCGCCGGTTGGAACGCCCCGAAGAGCGCCAGCATCTCGCCCCAGAACCCCGCCAGCCCCGGCAGCCCCAGCGAGGCGATCGCCGCGAACGTGAGCACCGACCCCAGCCTTGGCAGCGTCGCGAGCATGCCGCCGCCCAGCGAAGGCATGTCGGCGGTGTGGTAGCGGTCCTTGATGGCTCCGGCCAGGAAGAACAGCAGGCCGGTGATCAGGCCGTGGGCGACGTTCGCGAAGAGGGCGCCGTTGATGCCCACCGGGGTCAGTGTGGCGAACCCCAGCAGGACGAAGCCCATGTGACCGACTGACGAGTAGGCGATCATGCGTTTGAGGTCGCGCTGGGCGAGGCACGCGAGGGCTCCGTAGACGATGCCCACCACGGCGAACGCCCCGAGCCACGGCGCCACCACCGCCGCCCCCTCGGGAAGGATCGGGATGGCGATCCTGGCGAAGCCGTACGTGCCCATCTTCAGCAGCACCCCGGCGAGCAGCACCGAGCCCACGGTGGGAGCCTCCGTGTGGGCGTCGGGCAGCCACGTGTGCAGCGGCCACATGGGGGTCTTCACCGCGAGGCCGATGCCGATCGCCACGAACGCCAGAACCTGCACGGATCTGGGCATGCCGGCGCCATGGGCCGCGCTCAGCGCCTCGATGTCGAACGTGCCGGTCTGGACCCACACGAGTAGCAGGCCGAGGAGCATGATGACCGAGCCGAGCAGCGTGTACAGGATGAACTTGATCGACGCCGCCCTGCGCCCCTCGCCGCCCCAGATGCCGATCAAGAAGTACATCGGGACGAGGACGATCTCGAAGAACACGAAGAAGAGCAGCAGGTCGAGGGCGAGGAACGTGCCGATCATGCCTACTTCGAGCACGAGCAGCGTGAACACCAGCGCCCTCGGCCTCGCCCTCACGAACGTCTTACGCGCGCCGCCCCAGCACAGGTAGACGAAGCACAGGAACGTCAGCAGGGCCGTCAGCGCGATCAGCGGCAGCGAGATCCCGTCCACGCCGAGGTGGAAGCGCAGGGCCAGCCCCGGGATCCACGGCCAGTCCGCCTCGAACTGCGGCCGCGCGCCCTGCCCGTAGTCGAACGTCGCCGCCAGCAGGACGGCGAGCGCCAGGGTGAGGCCGGACAGGGCCAGCCCGTACGTGTGCAGCACCGGGCGGAGCTTGTGCGGGACGAGGAGGAGCAGGAGCGCGCCGAGCAGCGGCACGGCCAGCAGCGCGACGGGAAGCCAGCCCATCATGCGAACACCACCGCCCCCACCGCGATCAGCAGGACACCGGCCAGCACGCCGCTCACGTAGAGCTGGACGTTGCCGTTCTGGGCCAGTCGCAGCACTCCGGACAACCCGCGCGCCGACTTGCCCGACCCGCGCACCGCCCCGTCCACGACCACGTCGTCCGTTCTGACCACGAGCCTGGACAGCGCCAGGATCGGGCGTACGAACAGCGTGGCGTAGAGGCCGTCCACGTAGAACGCCCGCTCGCACGGCGCCCTCAGCGGCCCCAGCAGGCGGGCGGGGTCGGCGATGGGGTCGATGCGCCAGAACGTGTAGACGATCCCGGCGCCGAGCACGGCCAGCACGACGCTGATGGCCGCCACGCCGAGGTCCAGGTGCACCTCTCCGGCGAAGCCCAGCAGCAGGGCGGGGACGGCGAGGAGGATGACGGGCACGAGCATCGTGCGTGGGGCCTCGATGACGTCCACGACGTGGGCCGTGCCGGGCTCCGGCTCCGGGAGCGCCACGGCCCGCGCCTCGCCGAAGAACGTGCGTAGCCACGCCCTCGTGGCGTACGCGCCGGTGACGGCCACGGTCGCGAGCGCGCACCCGTACAGAAGGAGGGCGGCCGCGTCCGTCAGGCTCCCGTTGGACAGGGCGCCGTCCATGGCCAGCAGGATGCCGTCCTTGCTGAAGAAGCCACTGGCCGGAGGGATGCCCATCAATGCGGCGAAACCTATCGTCATCGTCACGAACGTCACCGGGAGTTCGCGGCGCAGGCCGCCCATCTGGGTCATCAGGTTGGACCCGACGTGGTGGATCACCGCGCCCGCGCACAGGAACAGCAGGGCCTTGAACGCGCCGTGAGTCAGCAGGTGGAAGATGGCCGCCGTGTCGGAGCCCGCGGCCAGGCTGCCCGCCATGTACGCGAGCTGGCTGATCGTGGAGTAGGCGAGCACGCGTTTCAGGTCGTCCTGGGCCAGCGCGGCCAGGGCGGCGCCCAGCATGCCGAGGGCGGCTATGACGGCGAGCACGTCGAGCGTGGGCCGGGCGACGAGGAACGCCGGGAACAGCCTGGCCACGATGAAGATCCCGGCGGCGACCATGGTGGCGGCATGGATCAAGGCGCTGATCGGCGTCGGGCCCGCCATCGCGTCGGGGAGCCACGTGTGCAGCGGGACCTGCGCGCTCTTGCCGGCCACCCCGGCCAGGAGGAGCATCGTGGCGGTCACGAGCGTGGCCGTGGACATTTCCGGCACCTTCCCCAGCACGTCGCTGATGCGGAAGCTGTCCGCTGCCAGGCCGAGTACGAAGATGCCGAAGAGGAAGCCGACGTCGCCCAGGCGGGTGACGAGGAACGCCTTGATCGCCGCGCGCGAATTGCCCCGGTCTTCCCACCAGTGGCCGATGAGGAGGTACGAGCAGAGCCCCATGATCTCCCAGCCCACGTAGAGGACGAGGAGGTCGCCCGCGTAGACGACCAGGAGCATGGCACTGGTGAACAGGCTGATGAACGCGCTGTAGGACGGGTAACGCGGGTCGTCTTTGAGATAGCCGACCGAGTAGATCTGTACGGCCAGGGCGACGAGGGTCACCAGGACGCCGAGGATGCTCGACAGGTTGTCGGCCTGGAGGGTGAGCGTGATCGGGATGCCGCCGGTGACGATCGTGCCGTACGTCTGGCCTGTGGGTGGGGAGGTGGTGACGCCGTGGAGGAAGGCGAAGCCCGGGCCCCAGGCGAGCCAGGCGGCCACGACCGATGAGACGGCCGTCGGGAGGACGGCGATCCAGGCCGCCCTGGTGTTGGCCCGCTCGCCCACTGCTGTCTCGGCGGGCTCGGGCTTGGACGGGTGGGATGTTGCGGGCGTTGGTTCGGGTGTTTCGGCGGCCTCTTCGCGGGTGGGGCCGGCGGGACGCTGGTGGGGCCAGCGGGAGAGCAGCAGGCCCGCGGCTGCGGCCACGAAGGGCAGGAGCACGGCGATGAGCGGGAATGTCGTCATAGCGCGCCACCTCGCTTGACCGGCTGCTCGCCGCCGCGGCCACCTTCGCTCTGCGCCCGTTCTGACGGGTCTGTTGGGTCGTGGCGGTGCTCGTTGCGCCCGCCAGTGGCGCTTGGACGGCCCTCGACCGGCTCGCCCGCATCGTTGAGCGGTCCCGCGGGCTCCGACGCACGCTCTGGGGCGTCGGGGTTGCTGCGGACCGGTGCCGTCGGAGGGGGCGAAGAGGCGCCTGCGGGCTCGTCGTCGGGCGTGCCCGTGGGCGCCGGCGTGCTTGAGGGCTCGTCGGGGGGTTCGGCCAGGTCGCGGAGCTGGTCGATGTCGACGGTGCGGCGGTTGCGGTAGAGCGCCAGCACGATCGCAAGGCCCAGGCCCACTTCGGCGGCCGCTATGACGATGACGAAGAGGGTGAGGACCTGGCCGCTGTGCAGGCGGTCGCCCAGCCACACGTCGAACGCGACCAGGTTGAGGTTGACGGCGTTGAGCATGAGCTCGACCGACATCAGCACGAGGATCGTGTTGCGCCGGGCGAGCACGCCGTAGACGCCGACAGAGAAGAGAAGCGCGGAGACGACCGCCGGGTAGACGATGTGCACTAATGACCCCCGGTCTGATCGGGCGGCGGATTACCCCCGGTCGGGTCGGGCACCGCGTTGTCCCGGGTGCTGGGAGACGGCGACGTCGCCCTCGTCTGGTGTGGGGATGGGTCGTCCTGAGTGCGAGCGGACGGTGACGTGCTCACTGTCCGCTCGCGGCTCGCTGTCCGGTCAGGGCTCGCTGTCCGGTCAGGGCTCACTGTCGAGTCAGGGCTCACTGTCCGGTCGCGGGCGGAGGCCGTGTTGTCGTCGGTTTGGCCGGCTGTTGGGCGTTGCCTCGGCTCGGCGGGTGACGACGGGGTTGCTCCTGTCTGGTCACCTGGCGGGTCGCCGCCGGTCCGGTCTGGTGGGGAGCCTCCGGGGATGTCGGTGCGGGACAGCACGATGGCGCCGATCAGGGCGGCCAGCAGGAGCACCGACAGCGCCTCGAACGGCAGCACCCAGGTGGCGAACACGCTGGCGCCCAGCTCTTTCGCGGCACCTGAGCCGGGGCGCAGCGGTGTGTACGCCGTACGGAACCCGTCGATCACCACGGTGACGAGGATCGCTGCCGTTGCCGCCGCAACCAGGGCTGAGACAGGGCGGTTGCCGCTGTCGAGGTCAGCGGACCGGCCGATGGGGGCGCGGGTGAGCATGATGCCGAACAGCATCAGCACCACCACCGCGCCTACGTAGATCAGCACCTGGACCCAGGCCACGAACTCGGCGGTGAGAACGAGATAGCCGCCCGCAAGGGCGCCGAAGCAGACCACGAGCCAGAGGGCGGCGTGGACGAGTTGTTTGGTCGTGACGACAAGCAGCGCCGATCCAACCGCTACCGCGCCCAGCAGCAAGAAGACGATCTCTTGCCCGGTGGGTGACAGGTAGGAGGGCACTGCCTCGGTCACGACTCCTCCTCGGACTCCCTTGTCTCGTCAGGACCGAGCCGCCCAGGTGGTCGGATGGACCGTGGATCGGCCATCCTGCGCCTGCGGGGGCTCGTGGCAGAAGTTTGCTGCTCCGGATCGGGCTTCGGTTGCGGTACGCCCGAGGCTGTGGACAACTTTTCTGAGGAGGGCTGGCCTGTGGATGGAGACGAGCCCTGGGGTGGTTGGTCGGCGGAAGGGTTAGCGGTCGGCGCGCCCTTCTCCGTGGAAGCCGAACCGGTCGTCGACTCGTTGTCCGTCCCGGTGGAGGCCGCCGTCGTCTCCCCGTCCGCCCCAGAGGAGGTCGCCGTCGACTCGCCGTCCTCCCCAGAGGAGGTCGCGGCCGTCTGATCGTCCTCCGTAGAGGAGGTAGTTGTCGGTTGGCCGTCCTCCGCAGGAAGGGTCGGGTTCGGCTCGGCCTCTGCGGGGGCGCCGGCGTTCGTCTCGCCTGGCGTGGCGGGGCCGCTGAGCGGTTGGCCCTCGGCGGAGGAGGCGGAGGTCTCGTCCTGAGCACGGGACGGGAGGGCGCCCGGAGGGCGGATACCCCGTACGTTCTGCATCGGTCGGCGTGGACGTCCGACGCCGCGCTGGGCACGTGACGGGGTGGCAGGACCCGGTTCAGGGGCGCTTGCCGTGGGCCCCGCGTCCTGGGCACCGGGCTCCGCCGGTGAGGCGCCGGGCTTGGGCATCGCCTCCGTGGTGCCCGCCGCGAGCTTCGTGTCCGGAGTATCTGTGGGCTCGGTGTCCGAAACGCCCTCGGCGGGCTGCGCGCCCGAAGTGCCTTGAGTGGGCCGTGTGCCAGACGTCTCCTCCGGGGGAAGAGTGCCCAAAGTGCCTTCGGCGGGCCACGTGCCAGACGTCCCTTCCGGGGCCGGAGTGCCCTGGGTGGGCCGCGCGTCCGGTGGTCCTGGTGGGGTCTGCGGTGCTTTGGGTGTCGGTTCTTCCTTGGTGGTTGTGGCTCGTGGAGTGCTCGGCTCTTGGGTGCGCTTTGTGGAGGGGCGGTCTGCCGTACCCGAAGGCGGGGTGGGCCTGGCTGCTCCCGGCGTGCGGGCCGTCGCGGGGCGGCGGGGGGCGGCGGTGAGCTCTTTGGGGGGTTCGGCGCCTGGGTCGTGGGCCGGAGGCAGAGGGACCGTCTCGGTCCAGGTGGCCAGCTTGTCCTTTTCGTGGATGAGGTTGCGGATGTCGCCCTCCGCGTACTCGAACTCCGGCGACCAGAACAGGGCGTCGAAGGGGCACACCTCGATGCAGATGCCGCAGTACATGCACAGGGAGAAGTCGATGGCGAAGCGGTCGAGGACGTTGCGCTGGCGGGGGCGGCCGCCCTCGGGGGCCGGGATCGTCTCCTTGTGGGAATCGATGTAAATGCACCAGTCGGGGCACTCTCGGGCACAGAGCATGCAGGAGGTGCAGTTCTCCTCGACCAGGGCGATGACGCCGCGGCTGCGCGGCGGGAGGGCAGGCTGCACCTCGGGATACTGCTGCGTCACTGATTTACGCAGCATATGGCGAAGGGTGATGGACAGCCCCTTTGCCAGTCCGACTCCCGGTATCCGCGCCATGTTCAACATCATGACCCAACTCGCCTCCCAGGTGAACGAGTGGGGGCGTTGTCCCCAGTTTTTCCACAGTCATCCACAGGTTAGCGGGGGGTTATCCACAAGCTGTGTGCATGCCCGGTATGAACCGCTGCGGGGCGATAGTCTCTCGGCCATGCAGCAGAGCCATCAGGTCCGTCCCGGGGGCGGGGCGTGGGCGGCCGCCGTCGTGTGGGCCTGCCTGCCCCTGTTCACGTGCGGGCTGGCGACCCCGTTCACCATCGGGTTCGCGGCGTTCTGGCTGCGGAGCATCTGGCAGGTCTTCGCGGCTTCCGTTTATCTGGTCTCCATCGGATCGTTCGTGATCTCGGCGCTGGCGTACGCCGACTTCGAGGACATTCCTCAGCCGCTGTCCGCGCTGGTCTCGCTCGGGCTGTTGATCAGCTGGATCGGCGGGGTCATCCACTCGGGGATCCTGGTGCCCGCCATGGCGCGGGCGCCGCGTTGGGCGATTCTGCGGGCGCCGGCGCATCAGCCGCACATCGATCTGCATCAGCGGACCACGTCACCCTCCTACCAGCAGCGTCATCGGGAGTTCGAGGCCTACGAGCGGCATCCTGCAGATCCTGCATCCCGTTCGCGGCGATCTGGGCAGGCTGAGTCCCATCCGCGGCAGCCTGGGCAGCCTGAGCCCCATCCGCGGCGGTCTGGGCAGGCTGAGTCCTATCGGCGGCGGCCCGGAGAGCTGGAGTCCCATCGGCGGCGTTCTGGGGACCCCGCGTCCGCGGAGCAGGGGTCCCGCCAGCAGCGGCGTCCCGGGGAGCCTGAGTGGATCGGGCACTATCGGGTGCTCCAGTCGCTCGGACGCGGAGGCCAGGGGGCGGTCTACCTGGCTGCGGCGCCCAACGGGGCGCGGGTGGCGGTGAAGGTGCTGCACGATCTCGTCGACGAGACGGCGCGGGCGAGGTTCGCGCGGGAGGTGGACGTGGCTCGGCGGGTGGCGACGTTCTCCACAGCCCGCGTCCTCGACGTGAACATCTCCGGCCAGCATGCCTACATCGTCAGCGAGTACGTGGAGGGGCCCTCGCTGGAGCAGCTCGTCAGGAAGCAGGGGCCGCGCGATGAGGACAGCCTTACTCGGCTGGCGTTATCCACAGCCGGGGCGCTGGCGGCCATCCACAAGGCGGGGATCGTGCATCGTGACTTCAAGCCGAGCAATGTGCTGATCGGGAACGACGGGCCCCGGGTGATCGACTTCGGGATCGCCCGAGCGCTCGATCAGGTGACGATGATGACGTCGGGGAAGATGGTCGGGACGCCGCCGTACATGTCGCCGGAGCAGTTGACCGGCGAGGCGGTGGGGCCGGCTTCCGATGTGTTCAGCTGGGCTGTGACGATCATGTTCGCGGCTACGGGGCGACCGGCGTTCGGGGAGGACACTGTGCCTGCCGTGTTCAACCGGGTGCTCACCTTTCATCCGGACTTATCGCCCTTGCCGCCTGCGCTGCGGGGAGTTGTGGGGACATGCCTGAACAAGCGTCCCGACGATCGGCCTTCGGCTTCTGACGTGATGCTGGCGATCGTGCATTGAGGCCGGCAGTTGCCCGGGGTCCTAGATGAGGACCTTGATGACGCCGGTCAGCGCCAGTTGGGCCAGGGCCAGGGGGACCAGGACGGCCCAGGCGAGTTTCTGGAGCTGATCCTCGCGGAGCCGGGGGTACGTGACGCGCAGCCAGATCACGACGAACGACAGCAGGAAGACCTTGATCAGCGTCCACAGCCAGCCCGGGAGGAACGGGCCGTGCCAGCCGCCCAGGAACAGGACGGTGGTCAGGAACGACAGGACCACGATCCCGGCGTACTCGGAGAGCATGAACAGCGCGAAGCGCATGCCTGTGTACTCCGTCATCGGGCCCATGATGATCTCGGACTCGGCGATCGGCATGTCGAACGGAGGACGGCGCAGCTCAGCCAGCCCGGCCAGGAAGAAGACGACGCCGCCGACCGCCTGCCACGGCAGCCACCACCACTGCCACGCCTCGACGATGGCGGGGATCGACAGCGTGCCCGCGGCCATCGCGACGGAGGAGGCCGCCAGCACGAGCGGCAGCTCGTACGACATGAGCTGGGCAGCCGAACGCATGCCGCCCAGCACCGAGTATTTGTTGGCCGAAGCCCAGCCGGCCATGATCGAGCCGAGGACGCCGACGCCCATGACGGCGAGGACGAAGAAGAGGCCGAGGTCGAGGTCGACGGCGACGCGGCCGCGGTCGATGGGGATGACGATCAGCACGACCAGGTACGGGACGAGCGCCACGCCGGGGGCGATCATGAAGATGCGGCGGTCGGCCGCGGCCGGGATGACGTCCTCTTTCTGCATGAACTTGACGCCATCGGCGATGAGCTGCGCCCAGCCGTGGAAACCACCGGCGTACATGGGGCCCAGCCGTGACTGCATGTGCGCCATGACCTTGTGCTCGGTCTGCCCGACGATCAGTGGCAGCACCAGGAACACGATGAGAATGACGACGAAGCTCAGCACCACGTCAAGCATCGGGCGGCCCCCAGTCGGGTGGGACTCCTGGTGGAAGCGTCTTGCGGCGGCTCGGGGCGCCGTGTCCCGATTCGCCGGGCTCCTTGGCGCCGGGCCACGGCTTGGCCACGCGGGCGGCCAGGATGAAATCCTTGCGGAGCGGGTGGCCCTCGAAGCCGTCGGGCAGCAGGAGCGGCATGAGGTTGGGGTGGTCGTCGAAGATCACGCCGAACATCTCGTACGTCTCGCGCTCGTGCCAGTTCGCGCCCCGGTAGACGCCTACCGCGCTGGCGAGGTGCGGGTCCTCGCGGGGGACGCGGGTGCGGAGCAGCAGGCGTTCGCCGGCGGTCGGGTTGTAGACGTGGGCCACGACGAGGAAGGCGTCCGGTGGGTCGTCGACGCCGGTCAGCCAGTCGAAGAACGCGTAGCCGAGGCCGTCCCTGACGTAGGTCAGGAGCTCGATCCAGTCGCCGGGGGCCACGTCGACCGTGGTGTCGCCGTACGACTCCGAGATCTCGACGCGATCGCCGCCGAACCGCTCAGAAAGCTGCTGGAGGTCGGCGGTCACGCCTCCTCCTCGAAGGACCCGTGGGAGCGGGACCACACGTAGCGGTCACTGAGCTTCTCCCCGGCGATCTTCTCCTGGAGCTTGGTGATGCCGTAGAGGAGCGCCTCGGGCCGGGGCGGGCAGCCGGGCACATAGACGTCGACCGGGATGATCTGGTCAACCCCGTTGGTCACACAATAGGAGTCCCAGTACGGGCCGCCGGTGTTGGAGCAGGCGCCGAACGAGATGACGTACTTCGGGTCGGGCATCTGCTCGTAAAGGCGCTTCACAGCCGGGGCCATCTTGTCGGTTACCGTGCCCGAGACGATCATCAGGTCGGCCTGGCGCGGGCCGTTCGCGAACGGGATCACGCCGAACCTGATGAAGTCGTGCCTGCTCGTCGAGGTCGCGATGAACTCAATGGCACAGCAGGCCAGCCCGAAGTTGAACACCCAAAGCGAATAGCGCCTGCCCCAGTTGAGGACGAAGCGCATCGGCTTGGGCGCCAACCTGGAGATCGGGCCCACCGTGGGCATCGGGAGATCCGTTGCTGCCATACTGTCCATTCTTGCGCGAATCGCAGGTCAGGCAAAGAAAAGCGCGCTAGGTCCAGGTAAGAACGCGCTTGCGCCAGGCGTACAGGATGCCCAGGGCGATGAAGCCCAGGAAGACGAACATCTCCACGAGCGTCGTCAGCCCGTAGCCGGGGGCGTCGAAGACCGTGGCCCAGGGGAACAGGAAGACGGCGTCCACCGCGAACACCACGTACAGGTACGTGAAGACGTAGTAGCGGACCTGCGACTGCGCCCAGCCCTCGCCCACCGGGTCGACCCCGCACTCGTACGTGGTCAGCTTCTCCGGGGTCGGACGGGTCGGGCGGAGGAGGCGGTTGGCCATCAGGGCTCCGGCCACGATGGCGACGCCTATGGCGAGTAGTGCGGCGACGAGCACATACGACCCGAAATAGCCGTCCATACCGAGATGGTAACCCGAAGAAGCTGGGGTGAGGCTGGGGTTCCAGAGGCAGATCCAGGGCCGGAAGCTATGGGCGGGATGGGCCGAAAAACGGTCAAAGCAGTGGAAGCCGTCTCGGACTCGTTACCCAACGCAGCCAAAGCCTCGGGAGCGATCATGTCAAGACGAGGTAAACAGAAAGATCGACAACATACCCTGACAACTATGCACAAAAAGCGATTCTCCTCCGGAATCGCTCTGCTGGCCCTCTCGGCCACCGGCTGCGGGCTGGCCGCCGCCTCCCCCGAGAGGAACGTCGTGGTTCCGGCAGAGCCGACGATGATCGACTTTGTCGACCCGGCGTCCGTCGCCGGCCTGTCCACCAGAACGCTGACCGAGGGCCGCACCACCGGCGGCCGATACGTGCACATCAGCTACCCCGAGCTCAAAGCCGCCCCCGCCCTCAACGAAGCCCTACGCGTCCAGACCGAGCGGCAGTGGCGCGAATTCCAGGGGCGCGCCAAGGACCCCCACGCCTACCCGCGGCCCGAGCTGAACGTGGAATGGCAGCTGGCCGCCGCCTCCCCCCAGGCGATCGCGGTACGGCTGCGTACCGGCATGTTCCTGGGCGCGAGCTGGGGCAACTCCACCCGTACGTACTGGTTCGACCCTCATGAGGGCAAGGCCGTGGAGTCCACCGGGCTGCTCGACGGCAAAGAAGCCCTGAACCGCCTCGCGGAGCTGGTGCGCAAGCAGCTCAAGACGCGCGGGTCGCAGGTCGAGCGGGACGGGGTGACGGCGCGGGGCGACGAGTTCGACTCGATGGCCTTCAACCCGGCCGGGGACCTCGTGGTCGAGTTCGACGACTGCCAGATCGGGCCGTGCCCGCTGGGACGGCTGGCCGTGGCGGTCCCCGAGCGGCAGGTACGGCCGCTGCTGTCCGGGTTCGGGCGGCGGGCGCAGGACAGCGTCAAAGAGCAGGCTCAGGAGAGCGGGAACGAGCGGGCGCCGTACCACATCCCGAAGGCGCCCACGAGCATCCCGCAGGCCGTCAGCAACCGGGCCGGGACCGTGGACTGCGCCAAGGCCAAGTGCGTGGCGTTGACGTTCGACGACGGGCCCGGCCCCTACACCGCGAGGTTGCTCGACGTGCTGCGGAGCGCTCAGGCGAGGGCCACGTTCTTCACGGTCGGCGTCAATGCCGCCGCTCAACCTGAACTGCTCAGAAGGATGAGCGCCGAAGGGCACCTGATCGGCAACAACAGCTGGGCGCACAAGGACCTCTCGAAGCAGCCGACCAGCAAGATCGCCGACTCTCTCGGGCGCACCGCGGACGCGATCGAGGCCGCCATCGGGCAGAGACCGACGCTCATGCGGCCGCCGTACGGGGCCGTGAGCCAGGAACTGCGCGACATCGCCGCCCAGGAGGGGATCGCGATGGTCAGCTGGGATGTCGACGCCAGGGATCAGCTCGAAGAGAAAGCGAGCGACATCGTGGACCTTGCCGTGCGTCAGGCGCATCCAGGTGCGATCATTCTCATGCACGACATACACCGGGAATCCGTTGACGCGGTTCCGGACATCCTCGCAAGGCTGCGCGGGAAGGGTTACAGCTTCGTCACCGTTCCTGAGCTGTACGGCTCGGCAGGGATGCAGGCCGGACGCTTGTACAGCTCGGGGGACGACCTGCCGGGTAAGCCGCCCCTGACGTAAGACACGTGTTGGGGGGACGTATAGTTGGCGTTCGTGACCCGAACCGCCCTCTTCGCCCGCCTGCATGTCGACCTCTGCAGGCTCGCGTCCGGGCTGTGTCGTCGTTCTCCCGCCTCAACCTGATTCGACCGCGTTTACCCGCTCTTTGCGGGATGCAAACGCGCGACCTTCCGAGGATCTAGCATGGAAACAGAGAACGCGCCCAAGGCAAGCGCGCATTGGCGCGCGTCGAGGAGGACTGAGCTGTGACTAAGCAGGTCCAGCAAGTCGATCGTGTGATCATCAGATTCGCTGGAGACTCCGGCGACGGCATGCAGCTCACCGGCGACCGCTTTACGGCAGGAACGGCGGAGTTCGGCAACGACCTGTCGACGCTCCCCAACTTCCCCGCCGAGATCCGCGCGCCCGCAGGCACTCTGCCCGGCGTGTCGAGCTTCCAGCTCCACTTCGCGGACCACGACATCCTCACGCCCGGCGACGCGCCCAACGTGCTCGTGGCCATGAACCCGGCCGCGCTCAAGGCCAACCTGGGCGACCTGCCCAAGGGCGCGGACATCATCGCGAACACCGACGAGTTCACCAAGCGCAACCTGCAGAAGGTCGGCTACGACGCCAACCCGCTGGAGGACGACTCGCTCAGCGAGTGGCACGTGCACGCGGTGCCGCTGACCTCCCTCACGGTCAAGGCCCTCGAGGGCTTCGAGCTGTCCAAGAAGGACGCGGAGCGCTCGAAGAACATGTTCGCCCTCGGCCTGCTCAGCTGGCTCTACCACCGGCCGACCGAGCACACCATCACGTTCCTCGAGCAGAAGTTCGCGAAGAAGCCCGACATCGCCAAGGCCAACATCGCGGCCTTCCAGGCGGGGTGGAACTTCGGTGAGACCACCGAGTCCTTCTCCGTCTCGTACGAGGTCAAGCCCGCCAGGCTCGCCCCTGGCGTCTATCGCAACATCTCCGGCAATCAGGCCCTGGCGTACGGCCTGATCGCCGCCAGCGTGCAGTCCAAGCTGCCGCTGTTCCTGGGCTCCTACCCGATCACCCCGGCCAGCGACATCCTGCACGAGCTGAGCAAGCACAAGCGGTTCGGCATCCGCACCTTCCAGGCGGAGGACGAGATCGCGGGCGTCGGCGCGGCGCTCGGGGCCGCGTTCGGCGGATCGCTCGGCGTGACCACCACGTCCGGCCCCGGCGTGGCGCTGAAGGCCGAGACGATCGGCCTGGCGGTCACCACCGAGCTGCCGCTGATCATCGTGGACGTGCAGCGCGCGGGGCCGAGCACCGGCATGCCGACCAAGACCGAGCAGACCGACCTGCTGATGGCCATGTTCGGCCGCAACGGCGAGTCGCCGGTGCCGATCGTGGCGCCGATGTCGCCGAGCGACTGCTTCGACGCAGCCGTCGAGGCGGCCAGGATCGCCATCAAGTACCGCACTCCGGTCATGCTGCTCTCGGACGGCTACCTGGCCAACGGCTCGGAGCCCTGGCGGCTGCCCGAAATTTCCGATTTGCCGGACATTTCGCAGGAGTTCACGAAGGAGCCGAACGGCGCCGACGGCGAGTTCCTGCCGTACAAGCGCGACACCGAGACATTGGCCCGCCCCTGGGCCATCCCCGGCACGCCCGGCCTCGAGCACCGCATCGGCGGCATCGAGAAGGCCGACGGCACCGGCAACATCTCGTACGACCCGAACAACCACGACCTGATGGTCCGCACGCGGGCCGCCAAGATCGCCGGGATCGACGTTCCCCCGCTGGAGGTCGACGACCCCGACGGCGACGCCAACGTGCTGGTCATCGGGTGGGGCTCGACGTACGGGCCGATCGCCGCGGCCGTGCGGCGGATCAGGAAGAGCGGCGGCAAGGTCGCGCAGGCCCACCTGCGCCACCTCAACCCGCTGCCCGCGAACACCGGCGAGGTCCTCAAGCGCTACGACAAGGTGCTGCTGCCCGAGATCAACCTCGGCCAGCTCGCCCTGCTGCTGCGGGCCCGCTACCTCGTCGACGTGATCAGCTACAACCGTGTGCGCGGGCTCCCGTTCAAGGCCGAGGAGCTGGCCGGAGTCATCCAGGACGTGATCGACAGTGACTGAGCTGGTGAACGGGAAGGGGCTGAGCCTCATCCCCAAGACCGACGTCAAGCAGAGCCTGAAGGACTTCAAGTCCGACCAGGAGGTGCGCTGGTGCCCGGGCTGCGGCGACTACGCGATCCTGGCGGCGGTGCAGAGCTTCCTGCCCGAGCTGGGGCTCAGGCGCGAGAACATCGTGTTCGTCTCGGGCATCGGCTGCTCGTCGCGGTTCCCGTACTACCTCAACACGTACGGGTTCCACTCGATCCACGGCCGCGCGCCCGCCATCGCGACGGGGCTGGCCGCCTCCCGGCCCGACCTGAGCGTGTGGGTGATCACCGGTGACGGCGACGCGCTGTCGATCGGCGGCAACCACCTGATCCACGCACTGCGCCGCAACGTCAACCTGAACATCCTGCTGTTCAACAACCGGATCTACGGGCTGACCAAGGGCCAGTACTCCCCCACGTCCGAGGTCGGCAAGATCACCAAGTCGACCCCGATGGGGTCGCTGGACAAGCCGTTCAACCCGATCTCGCTGGCCATCGGCGCCGAGGCGACGTTCGTGGCCCGCACCATCGACTCCGACCGCAAGCACCTGCAGTCGGTGCTGCGCGAAGCCACCGCGCACCGCGGCACGTCGCTGGTGGAGATCTACCAGAACTGCAACATCTTCAACGACAACGCGTTCGAGCAGCTCAAGGACCCGGCCGTCCGCGACGACATCACGCTGCGGCTGGAGCACGACCAGCCGATCGTGAGCGCCTCGAAGGCGGTCGTGCGGGCGGCGAGCGGCGGCATCGAGGTCGTGGCGCGCGACAGCGTGAGCGAGGACCAGATCCTCGTGCACGACGCGCACAACCCCGACCCGTCGGTGGCCTTCGCGCTCAGCAGGCTGGATGAGCCGGCGTTCGAGCACGTGCCGATCGGGATCTTCCGCCAGGTCGACCGGCCGGCGTACGACGTGCTGATGGCCGAGCAGCTCGAGGAGGCCGTCGCGCAGAAGGGTCCCGGTGACCTGAGCGAACTGCTGCTGGGCGGCGACACCTGGCGCATCGCCTGATATTCGCGATTTGATGGGGCCCGTCCGTGCGGGCCCCATTCGCATGCCCGCCGGCCGACAAACGGGCGCTCGGCGGAAGTGCCCGCCGACCAAAGGGGGGCGTTCGTGGAGTGGCGTGGCAGGCGGGCCCTGGTGACAGGGGCCTCGGGGTTCATCGGCGCCCACCTGGTCAGGCGGCTGGCCGAGCTGGGCGCGGACGTGCACGGGGCGAGCCGCACCGGGAGCGGTCACGACCTGCGTGATCAAGGGGCCGTGGACGGGCTGTTCGCCGCAGTCCGCCCCGAGGTGGTCTTCCACCTGGCCAGCGAGGTGAACGGGGCCAGGGACGTCTCGGTCGTGCGGCCGACGCTGGAGGGCAACCTCAAGAGCACGGTCAACGTGCTGACCGCGGCGGCCGGCTCCGGGTGCCGGGTGGTCCTGGCGGGGTCGAGCGAGGAGCCGCGGCCGGGCAACGGGCATACGCCGGCGCCGTCGCCGTACGCGATGGCCAAGGCGGCGGCGACGGGGTACGCCGAGCTCTACCACCGGCTCTGGAACGTGCCCTGCACGATCGTGCGCCCGACCATGGTGTACGGGCCGGGCCAGCGTGACACCGCCAAGCTGGTGCCGTACGTGACGCTGGCCCTGACCAGGGGCGAGAAGCCCCGGCTGACCAGCGGCTCCAAGGTCGTGGACTGGGTCTACATCGACGACGTGGTCGAGGCGTTCGCGCTGGCCGGGCTGAGCGAGCGCGCGATCGGGCAGGCGTTCGACGTGGGCACGGGCACGAAGGTGTCCGTGCGGGAGGCGGTCGAGCTGCTCTACCGGATCGCCGGGGAGGAGTCGGCGCCGCCGTTCGGGACCGTTCCCGACCGGCTGCTCGACGTGCCGCAGGTGGCCGATCCTGGGCCCGCGAGGGAGCTGATCGGCTGGCGCCCCCGGGTCGGCCTGGAGGACGGGCTGCGCCGCACCGTGGCGTGGTATCGGCGATGAGACCCGTAGCGGTGGGGCTGGCGGGCGCCGGGCTGTGGGCGGGGGCCTTCCACGCGCCCATGCTCGCCCAGGGCCCGGAGACCCGGCTGGCCGGGGTGTGGGCCAGGCGGCCCGAGGCGGGCCGGGCGCTGGCGAGCCGGTTCGGCGCGCCGTACTACGAGGACTACCGCGACCTGCTCGACGGGTGCGAGGCGGTGGCGTTCGCGGTGCCGCCGGACGCGCAGGCCGAGCTGGCCACCGAGGCCGCGCGGGCCGGGCGGGCGCTGCTGCTCGACAAGCCGCTCGCCCTCGACCTGGCCGCCGCCGAGGAGCTGGCCAGGGCCGCGAGCGGCGTGCCGACCCAGCTCGTCATGACCAACCGCTACCGGCCCGCCGTGCGCGAGTTCCTGCGCCAGGCACGCGACCTCCCCGTGCTGGGGGCGCGGGCGAGCCAGCTCACCGGCGAGTTTCTCGACGGTCCCTTTCTCGATCAACCGTGGCGGATGAAGCACGGCGTGCTGTTCAACACCGGGCCGCACGGGCTCGACCTGCTCGACGCCGCCATTGGACCGATCAAGGAGATCCGGGCCGCGGGCGACCCGCACGGCTTCCTCGCGCTCACGTGCCGGCACGAGGGCGGCGCGGTCAGCCAGCTCTCGCTGTGCGGCAAGGTGCCGGGGGTGGGCAGGCGCACGGTCTACGAGCTGTACGGCCCGCGCGGCGAGCTGGTGCTCGACTTCGCCCGGATCCCGCCCGACTCCGAGCCGACCCGGGCGGCGTTGCGGGCGGAGTTCGCGGCGGCGGTCAGGGCGGGCCGGTCGCACGCGATCGACGTGCACAGAGGGGTGCACCTTCAGCGGCTATTGGAGCAGGTCTGGCGGGACTTGTAACGGTCTAAGGGAAACGCCGGATACACAAGAGCTGAGCCGGACTGGGGGGAAGGTCGGTAATGACGCTGACGAGGTCGATCATCAACCTCACCGTTCATGGCATCGGCGACACCGATCGGCCCCTCGATCCGGGCGAGGACACGACCTGGGTCAGCGTGAAGCAGTTCGAGCAGGTGCTGGACGCGGTCGTGGACCGCAGGGACGTACGCATCACGTTCGACGACGGCAACGCCTCCGACGTGGAGATCGCGCTTCCCCGGCTGCTGGAGCGCGGGCTGCGGGCCGAGTTCTTCGTGCTGGCCGGGCTGCTCGGCAAGCCGGGCAGGCTGGCCGCCGACGGAGTCAAGGAGCTGGCCAGGTCGGGCATGCGGGTGGGCTCGCACGGGTGGGGACACCGCGACTGGCGGCGGCTCTCCTCCGAGCAACACGACCAGGAGTTATCGGCCGCGCACACGGTGATCGGGGACTTATGCGGCCATCTGGTGACGAGGGTGGCGATCCCGTTCGGCTCCTATGACCGGCACGTGCTCGGCAGGCTCCGCCAGGCGGGCGTGACCTGCGCGTACACCAGCGACGGCGGACGGGCCACCCCGGGCCAGTGGCTTCAGGCCCGCAACAGCCTGCGCCACGACCTGGACGAGGGATGGATCCGCCGGGTGCTCGACGGCCGGCCGGCGCTGCCCCAGCGGGCCAGGAAGGCCGCGGCCCGCCTCTACAAGCGGACGCGAGGCTGACCCGGATGCGTGTCGCGGTGGTGATCGTCACCTACAACAGCGCCGACGTGCTGGAAGGCTGCCTGCGCAGCCTCGCGGAGGGCGCGCGCGGCGTGGAACTGGCCGCGGTCGTCGTGGCCGACAACGCCTCGGCCGACGACTGCGAGGTCGTCGCCAAACGAGTCGAGGACCTGCCGTTGAGCACGGTCCAGCTCGGCAGGAACGCCGGGTACGCGGCCGCGATCAACGCCGCCGTGGACACGCTGGATCTCGACGAGCTGGACGCCGTGTACGTCATCAACCCGGACTGCCGCCTGCCCCCCGGGTCGATCGCACCGCTGGCCAGAGCTCTGCGGGAGCCGCACAGGGGCATCGCGGTGCCGTACATGGTCAATCCCGACGGATCACTGCAACCGTCGCTGCGCCGGATGCCCACGGTCGGCAGGGCCGTGGTGGAGGCGATCATCGGCGGGGACCTGGCCGGGCGGCTGGGGCGGCTCGGCGAGCTGGTCACCAACCCCCGCGAGTACGAGCGCCCCGGCGCGTTCGCGTGGGCCACGGGGGCGGCGATGCTGATGTCCGTGGCCGCCATGCGCGAGGTCGGGCCATGGGACGAGTCCTTCTTCCTCTACAGCGAGGAGACCGAGTACTGCCTGCGGGCCGCCGACAAGGGCTGGCTCACCTGGTACGAGCCCACGTCGGTCATCGAGCACATCGGCGGCGACTCGGGCACCAACCCGGCGCTGGCCGCGCTGCTGATCGTCAACAAGGTGAAGCTGTTCCGCAGGCGCAGGGGGCGGCTGGCGGGGACCGCGTACTACCTGGCCGTGCTGCTCGGCGAGGGCGCGCGAGCGCTGGCGGGCCGGAAGATCTCCAAGGCGTCGTTCGCCGCGCTGCTGCGGCCCTCCAGCGTGATGACCGCCTCATGAAGGCATTCGACCAGCTCACGACCGAGGAGCTGGACGCCTGGCACCGGCTGCGGGCGGCCAACCCGGCGCTGGACAGCCCGTACTTCCACCCGGGCTTCGCGGCGGCGGTCCACGAGTTCGCGAAGGTGCACGTGGCCGTCTCCAGGGACGAGCGCGGGGAGATCACCGCGCTCATGGCCTGCCACCGCGACGGCGCCCGCCTGCGGCCCGTGGGCTGGCCCGGGGCCGACTTCCAGGGGCCGATCCGCGCGCCGGGCACCCCGTTCCGCCCGCTGGGGCTGCTCAACGGCCTGGAGTTCGACCACCTGCTGGAGCAGGAGGGGTTCGAGCCGTGGATCGTGTCGCGCCGGGCCTCGCCGTACGTGGACGTGACCGGCGGGCTCGACGGCTACCTGGGCCGCGCGTCGCGGACGGGCAAGGACAACATGGGCCAGGCCAGGCGGCGCACCGCCAAGGCCGAGCGCGCGCTTGGCCCGGTCCGTTTCGAGGCGGACACCGTCGATCCCGAGGCCCTGGAGCAGGTCGTACGGCTCAAGCGCGCCCAGTACGCCGCCACGGGCGCCAGGGACTACTTCGCCGAGCCCGGCAGGGTCGAGCTGCTCACCAAGCTCCTGCACACCCGCGACCCCGGCTTCGGCGGCGTGCTGTCGACCGTGCACGCAGGCCCGCACCTGCTGGCCGCGCACTTCGGGATGCGCTCCGGCGGCGTCCTGCACTGGTGGTTCCCCGTCTACGACCCCGCCCACGCCGGGCTCGCCCCCGGCTGGATCCTGCTGCGCGAGCTCGTCCGGGCCGCCCCCGCACTCGGCCTCGCCCGCATCGACCTGGGCCGGGGCGACGACGAGTACAAGCGCCGGGCCAAGACCGGCGAGAGCGTCGTCTGTCAGGGGCTGGTCACGGGCAGCTGGGCGCGGCTGGCCGTACGCAAGGCGCGCGACTCGCTCGCCGCCCAGGCCCGGCAGTCGGAGCTCCTCAGAGCACTCGCACGCAAGATCAGGAACCTGTAACGCTCCAACAAGCTGTGGCGAACAAACTAGGGTGAGCCGGGTGGGGCATGACATATGCCCCGGGGCCCTGCTCCTGACGCGACGGGGGAGGGCCCGGACCGTGAGAATCAGTGTCTTCGGACTCGGTTACGTCGGTTGCGTGTCGGCTGCCTGCCTGGCCTCGATGGGGCACGAGGTCGTGGGCGTGGACGTCAACCAGACCAAGGTGGACCTCGTCGCCTCCGGCCGCGCGCCGGTCGTCGAGGAGCGCATCGGCGAGATGACCGCCGAGATGGTCCGCAAGGGCGCGCTGCGGGCGACCACGGACGCCGCCGAGGCGGTGCGGGAGACGGACGTGTCGCTGGTCTGCGTGGGCACGCCGTCGGCCGCGAACGGCAGCTTATCCACCCTCTATTTAGAGCGGGTGGCCGAGGAGATCGGCAGTGCGCTCAGAGCAGGACAGACGGTGGTGTTCCGGAGCACGATGCTGCCGGGCACGTGCGAGGGGCTGCTGATCCCGATCCTGGAGGCCGCGTCGGGGCTGCGGGCGGGGCGGGACTTCGGGGTGGCCGTGAACCCGGAGTTCCTGCGCGAGGGCACCAGCGTCCGGGACTTCTTCGAGCCGCCCAAGACGGTGATCGGCGAGAGCGACCCGGCCACCGGCGAGCTGGTGGCGGCCCTCTACGGGGGCCTCCCCGGCGAGGTGTTCCACGTCTCGATCGCAGTGGCCGAGATGACGAAATATGCGGACAACGCGTTCCATGGGCTGAAGATCAGCTTCGCGAACGAGCTGGGCGCGGTCTGCCAGGCGCTGGGGATCGACTCGCACGAGGTCATGGACGTGTTCCTGGCCGACACCAAGCTCAACGTCAGCCCGGCCTACCTGCGCCCGGGCTTCGCGTTCGGCGGCTCGTGCCTGCCCAAGGACCTGCGCGGCCTGGTCTACGCCGCACGCAGGGCCGACGTCTCCGTGCCGCTGCTCTCCCACGTCCTGCCCGCCAACGAGGCGCACCTGCAGCGCGCGTTCGAGCTGGTCGTGGCCGCCGACAGCCGCAAGGTCGGCCTGTTCGGGCTGTCGTTCAAGCCCGGCACCGACGACCTGCGAGAGAGCCCTCTGGTCGAGCTGGCGGAGCGGCTCCTGGGCAAGGGCTACGACCTGCGCATCTACGACGAGAACGTGACCCTGTCGCGGCTGATGGGCGCCAACCGGCACTACATCGAGCAGCGCCTCCCCCACCTGGGCGACCTGCTGACCACCTCGGTCGACGACGTGCTCGCGCACGCCGACGTGTGCGTGATCGGCTCGCGCGAGCCGGCCGTGCTGGACGCCGTCGCCCGCTCGGGCACCCGTACGATCATCGACCTCGTCCGCCTCCCCGACGCCGCCGAGCGCCGGGCGACCCCTGGATACGTGGGCCTTGCCTGGTAAACGAGCACTCATCCTCGTCGAGAACCTCTCCGTGCCCATGGACCGCCGGGTGTGGCAGGAGAGCGTCACGCTGCGGGACGCGGGGTGGGAGGTGCACGTCATCTGCCCGCAGGGGGCCAAGCAGGACACGGAGCCGTACGCGCTGATCGACGGCATCGCGATCCACCGCTACCCGCTCAAGGCGGCGACCGGCGGGCCGCTGGGCTACCTCAAGGAGTACGGATCCGCGCTCTGGCACACGTTCCGGCTGGCCAGGAAGGTGGGACCGGTCCACGTGGTGCACGGGTGCAACCCGCCGGACCTGTTCTTCCTGGTGGCGCGGCGGCTGGCGAGACGCGGCACGCGGTTCGTGTTCGACCAGCACGACCTGGTGCCGGAGCTGTACCTGTCGCGGTTCGGGCGGGGTCAGGACCTGCTCTACCGCGCGGTGTGCCGGCTGGAGCGGCTCACGTACCAGGCGGCGCACGTCGTGATCGCGACCAACGAGAGCTACCGGCAGATCGCGCTGACCAGGGGCGCCAAGCGGCCCGAGAACGTCTTCGTGGTGCGCAGCGCGCCCGCGGTCGAGCGGTTCCACCAGGTGCCGCCGGACGAGTCGGTCAGGCGCGGCAAGCCGTACCTGCTGTGCTACCTGGGCGTCATGGGGCCGCAGGACGGGGTGGACTACGCGCTGCGGGCGCTGGCCAAGCTGGAGCGGCAGGACTGGCACGCGGTGTTCGTCGGGGGCGGCGACACGTTCGACGCGATGGTTGCGCTGTCGGAGCAGCTGGGGCTGGGCGACCGGGTGGAGTTCACCGGGCGGATCCCCGACGAGGACCTGATGCGCTACCTGTCGACGGCCGACGTGTGCCTGTCGCCCGACCCGCTGAACCCGCTCAACGACGTCTCCACCATGAACAAGGTCATGGAGTACATGGCCATGGCCAAGCCGATCGTCTCCTTCGAGCTGCGCGAGGCGCGGGTGTCGGCGGGCGAGGCGGCCGTGTACGCGCCGGCCAACGACGAGGCCGAGTTCGCGAAGCTGATCTCGTACCTGCTGGACCATCCGGAGGAGCGGCGCAGGATGGGCGAGATCGGCCAGGCACGCGTCAGGGGACCCCTGTCCTGGGACGAATCCCGCAAAGCCCTCATAGCCGCCTACTCGAAAGTGATCGCATGAGTGCATACAAGTGGCTGCGGCGCAACGTCGGCCAGCTCCTGTACGAGCGCAGGTACGGCGTGCGCACGGCCGAGCGCGTCGACCTGGCCGACATCGGGCTCGACGGCGAGGACCGCGTCTACTACGCCGCGCTCAACTGGCGGGCGCTGCGCAAGGCGCTGCCCACGAGCGAGGTGGGCGAGCGGGACGTGTTCGTGGACTTCGGCTCCGGCATGGGCCGGGTGATCGTCCAGGCGTCCCAGTACCCGTTCAAGCGGGTGATCGGGGTCGAGCTGTCCGAGGAGCTCACCGACATCGCCAAGGAGAACGTCAGGAACATGCGGGTCCGCCGGAAGTGCGGCGAGATCGAGCTGATCGCCTCGGACGTGCTCGACTACGACATCCCCGACGACGTGACCGTGGCGTTCTTCAACAACCCGTTCCGCGGCAAGATCTTCAGCGAGGTCATCGACCGGCTGGTCGCCTCGGTGGACCGGGCCCCGCGGCCGGTGCGGATGATCTACGGGAACCCGCTGGAGGAGCCGTACCTGATGAGCACGGGACGCTTCCGCCACCTGCGGACGATCAACCTCAAGCCGGACCCGCTCGGCCCGCCGTTCGGGACGATCAGGACCTACGACCTGCTGCCGAGGTGATCAGTCACGGGTGGTCCCCCACCGGACCCGGCCGGGGCGCCGGAAGGCGGTCAGCGCCCGGTCGAGCACCAGCACGGCCAGGTAGCAGAGCGCATCCACCGGGCTCACCTCGCGGCCGCGCACCAGCGTGCCCACGGAGGCCAGCCGGAGGCCGGTCAGGGTCACCGGGCGGCCGAGCGCGGCCAGCTGCCGGTTGCCCAGCCGTACGCGGATCCTGCGGCGCAGGTAGGCGCGGACGGTCCTGGCCGGCCGCACAACCGACGTGGCCTCCGGCACCGCGACCCGCTCGCCGTCCACGAAGCTCGCGTGCACCCAGCCATCGTCGGACAGCACGTCGTCCGGCACCGGGAAGGCCCTGGCATGGCCCTGCTCGCCGAGCACGTAGACGCCCGCCCCGGCCAGCACCCGGCTGGGCCCGACCATGCGGTGGTGCACCTTGTGCACCCGCCTGGCCGCCCAACCGGCCCCCGCCAGGTCCAGCACGGGCACGGGCGCGCACCCCAGCACCCCCGGACGCGCGCAGGCGGCCACGAGCGCCCGCGCGGACTCCGTGCTCAGCTCGACGTCCGCGTCCAGGTAGAGGCGGGGGAACGTACGGCAGGCCGCGTCGCCCAGCCTGAGCGCGTGCGCCTTGCCCCCGACCGGCGTCTCGATCACCCGCACGCCCGCCGCGCGGGCCACCGCGGCGGTCCCGTCCGCGCAGGCGTTGGCCACCACTACGACGTCGAACTCACCCGGCCGCGAATCCCCCAGCAGGGCCGCCAGCCCCGCCCCGATGACCGCTTCCTCGTTGTGCGCGGGGATGACGACGCTGGCGACGGGCTCCATCGGCCGGCCCCTTTCGAAAGGATGCTTCCATGAAGGTAGAGCGGACCCCGCTCGACGGGGTGCTGCTGTTCAGGCCGTCGCCCCACCGCGACGACCGCGGACTGTTCACCAGGACGTTCGACACGAACGTGGCGGCCGAGCACGGCCTCGACCCGGCCGCGTTCGTGCAGGACAGCCAGTCGCGCTCGCGCAAGGGCACCGTGCGCGGCATGCACGGCAGGTCCGGGCGGGGCGAGGCCAAGCTGGTGCGCTGCGCCCGCGGCGCCGTGCACGACGTGCTGGTGGACATCCGCCCCGGCTCCCCCACGTTCGGCGAGCAGTTCTCGGTACGGCTGGACGACCAGGACTTCCTCACCCTGTACGTGCCCGCCGGATTCCTGCACGGCTTCCAGGCGCTGACCGGCGAGGCCGACACCTGCTACCGGATCGACAGGGAGCACGACCCGTCGGAAGATCTGGCGGTGCGCTACGACGACCCCGGCCTCAAGATCGACTGGCCGCTGCCCGTCACGGCGATCAGCCCGCGCGATCTCGAGGCCGGCTCGTGGGCGCGGCTGGCCGAGCGGCTGGCCTAGGGGAGGTCGGTCGATGAGAAGGCTACTCATGGGGGCGGTCGTCCTGCTGACCGCGGCCTGCAGCGCAAGCGGAACGGCGGCCCGGCCCACCGTGACGGTCACGGTGACCGCCTCGGGCGCTCCGCCGGCCACCTCGACGCCGTCCTCGCCGCCCCAGCTGGTGCCGCGCCCGGTCGTGGCCCCTGACGGCCGGCGCTGCCCCGACCATCCCACGCCGGCCTGCACGGGCCTGCCACCCGGCACCAAGCTACGCACGCTGGCGGCCAACGACGGCCCGGCGCACCGGGTGGTCGAGGCGAACACCGTGCTCGACGGCGTGCACGTCACCGGCGACCTGCTCATCGCCGCCGACAACGTCAAGATCGTCAACAGCCGGATCGACGGCGGCATCCAGGCCCAGTTCGACGGCCGCGACTACGCGTACCGCATCGCCGACAGCACGGTGGGGCCGACCGGCCAGTGCCTGACCGCGCCCGCCATCGGCGTCGCCGACTACACGGCCGAGCGGGTGCTGATCCGTGGCCACGCCGACGGGTTCCGCGACTCCGGCGACAACATCTCGATCAAGGACTCGTACGCCAAGCTCTGCTCCGACGGCACCAAGAACTACGCCGACGGCGTCCAGACCTTCAACGCGGGCAGGGGCTTCACGCTCGACCACACCACGCTCGACATGCGCGGCGTCGTCAACTACAACTCGCCGATCTTCTTCAACGACCGGCCGGACGGCACGCGGGACGTCACGGTCATCAACAACCTGGTCATGGGCGGCAACTACACGATCCAGCTGCACAACATCCACGGCAGCCTGGTCGTCAAGAACAACCTGGTGGTGGACAAGACCTGGGAGTTCGCCCCCATGTCGGGCGACTGCCAGGACACCATCCAGTTCGAGAACAACCACATCGTCACCATCGACCAGGATTACCGGGTCACCTCCATCGTCCGGCCGCTCACCTGCAACGGCAAGTGATCGGGGCGCCGCTCGGCCTCGGCCATCCGCAGCAGCGCCCCGGTGGCCCCGATCAGCAGGAACGCCAGGCCGGTGACGATCGCGAACGACAGCAGGTCGAACGTGGCCGCGCCGAGCACCGGGGCCACCAGGCACGCCGCCAGCGTGAGCCCCAGCTCCCTGACACCCGGGTCCGCACTGAGGTAGCGGGCCCGTAGCGCGCAGATGAACGCGCAGACGAACATGCCGAGGAAGACCGCCACACCGATGATCCCGGTGTCGATCGCGCCCTGGATGTACTGGTTGTCGAAGACCTGGTACTTGGGGTAGTACCAGGTGCCCATGCCGCGGCCCAGCCACAGGTGCTTGGCGATCTCCTCCCCCGCGAAGGCGTAGTCGTGCGTGCGGTAGCCGATGCTGCTGTCGTTGAAGAAGTTGTCGAACAGGCCGAAGAGCGTGCCGAGCAGCCCCGGCGAGATCACCTTCATCACGACGAGGAAGCCGGCCAGGACCACGACCGCCTGGATCCGCCGCCGCGCCGGCCAGCCGAGCACCAGCACGATCCCGACCCCGACCAGGCCCAGGATGGCCGACCTCGACACCGAGAACATCAGCCCCATGCCGATCGCGGCCGTGCACAACCACCAGCGCAGAGCGGGCCGGCCCAGCTCGCCGGCGCGGAAGCTGTAGTGGGCGGCGAGCGGCAGGATCATGGCGCAGACCACGCCGAACTCGATCGGGTGCGCCGCCGTCGCGGCCACCCTGCGCATCGCGTTCCTGTCGAAGACGAACTTGTCCTCGATCACGAACCGCAGCCCGGGGATCTGCATGTACTGCGTCAGGTCGAGGTTGAGCAGAAACTGGAACGCGCCCACCAGCGACATGAGCGCGCCGGCCACCACGATGGCCTTGAGCGCGAAGTCCAGCCGCTCGCGCACCCGGATGCCGTCGCACACCGCCAGCGCGAGTCCCGCGTTGGCCAGCACCAGCACGATCGCGTGGTCGGCCAGGTTGAGCTCGTCGGTCGGCAGGTAGCCGTAGGTGCCGTAGCCGTACGAGGCGGCGGCCGAGGCCACGTACAGGAAGAGCCCGGTCCTGACGGGGTTTCGGCCCTTGGCTGCGCCCAGCGACCTGGTGAGCTGCGAGCAGAGCCACAGGAGAGCGGCGAGCAGCGCGAGCACGTTGGCCACGGACAGCGCCAGCGGGAGCCCGCGGATGATCATGCGGGCCGGGATGAGCATGAGCGTCACCACGAACAGGCACACCAGCGTGGCGGCGTCCGCCCTGCGCGGCATCCCCGGCAGCGGCCGGGTGTCCAGTCCGGTGGTCACGTGTGCTTGCCGTTCACGTGGGCGTCGGCGGCGACGAGGACCCGCCGGTCCACCTCGACGGGCGGGCGGGTCGCGGCGGCAGCCTGCCTCCGTCGCCTGCGCGCGTCGGCGAAGCTGTCGAACGCGTACGTCACGAACAGGCTCGCCATCAGGCCCAGCGCCAGCGCCACCACGGCGGCCCGGAGCTTGCGCCCCGGCTCGGGCTCCGGCGGCGTCGGCGCGACCACCTGGGTCAGCGTCATGTACGTGGCCAGCGGCGCGTTGACCGCCTGCTGCCCCTTGAACAGCTCGACCTTGGCCCTGGCCGCGACCTTGCGCACGATCTCCTGCGCCGCCTCCGGCGAGCTCGCCTCGCTCTCGATGAACACGAACGGCCCGGAGGCCAGCGCCTCGGCGTTCGTGCTGCCGTTGTGCACCTTGTACGTGACCGGCCCGTTCGGCACGATGCCCAGCTCGGCGGCCGTGTCGGCGGTCGTGAGGCGGGCGGTGAGTATCGAGGCGGTCATCGTCAGCCCGCGGTCGAAGTTGAGCAGCGGGTTCACGGGCGCGTTCGTCGTGCCCGGATGCACCGGGAGGCTCGCGCCCGTACGCGGCGTGGTGAGCACCATGGCCGCGTTGGAGGTCCACAGGGTCGGCACCGTCGAGTAGACGGCCGCGGCCGCCCCCACGGCCAGCAGGAACGCGGGTACGGAGACGTACCAGCGACGGAACAGAACCAGGACCGTGAGCCAGAAGTCCATGCGCCCTCCCCCTCAGGCCGCGAACACGGGCCCCGGCGTGACACACAGGTATCGTTCCAATGGCTCACATGTGTTACGTAACGACTCTCCCGTCCTGTGGCGATATGCCTTCCGTGACCAAGTTGGCAGTGGTGACGCCGAGCTTCGGCCCCGACGCAGAGCTGTTCGCCGAGCTACACGCGTCCGTGCTGGAGCACACCACGGATGAGACCGTCCATCACGTGATCGTGCCGCCGCGCGACAAGGAGCTGTTCGGGCGCTACGCGGGCCCTCGCTGCCGGGTCTGGACCGAGCCAGAGCTGCTGCCCCGCAGGTACGTCCGCGTGCCCCGGTCCGGCCTGTGGATCAACACCATGCGCCCGTGGCCGCCCATCCGGGGCTGGGTGATCCAGCAGGCGCTCAAGCTCTCCGCCACGGCCAGGATCGAGGCCGACGCGGTGCTGATCGCCGACTCCGACATCGTGCTGGTCAGGCCGGTGGACGTGACCGCGTTCCAGACGGACGGGCGGCTCTGCCTGCACCGGGCCGAGCACGCGGTGCACGCGGGCATGACCAGGCACGTCCGCTGGCACCAGGTGGCCCGCGACCTGCTCGGCCTGCCCGCCGCGCCCCCGCCGCCGCTGCACGACTACGTCAGCTCGCTGACGTTCTGGGACCCGCACGTGGTGCGGGCCATGCGGACCAGGATCCAGCAGGCCACCGGGCGCCACTGGCTCGACGCGTTCACCTCGCGGCTGCACGTCTCCGAGTTCATCCTCTACGGCGTGTACGTCGACGAGGTGCACTCGCTCGCCGACCCGCCCCCGGCCAACACCGCGATCTGCCACAACTACTGGGACAGGACGCCGCTCGACCACGACGGCGCCCTGGCCTTCGCCGACCGGCTCAACCCGGAGGCCATCGGCATGATGATCTCCGCCAAGTCCGGCACGCCGCTGCCTGTCAGGCAGGCAGCGGTGCGACGGTGCGCCGAGGTGGTCGCCGGACGCTGACCCTCACTTCACTATCGGGAACGTCTGCGTGTCCGCAGAGTCCTCGTCGACGGCCTCCGGCTTGCCGGCCTGCTTGTGCCCCTCCGTGGCCTCCGCCACCGGCTCGGGCTCCACGTCGGTCACCGGGGCGGGCTCGATGGCGACCGGCGCGGGCTCGATGGCGGGCTGCGGCTCGACGACGTCCACGGCCTCGGTCCAGGCCTCCGCCGAGGGTCCGGCCGCGACGCGCCGCCTGGCCTGCCTGAGCGTCCACGCGTACGCCGCCGCGAACCCCGCGAAGACCGTGAGCACGGCCGCGATCCCCGCCGTCTGCACCTTGTCCGCGAGCTGCGCCTCGGGCGTGGACGGGGGCGTGACGTTGACCAGCGTGATGTACAGGATCGGCGGCGCCCCCAGCTCCTTCTGCTTGGCGGCCAGCTCGTCCTCGACACGCTTCTGCGCCCGCACGACGAGATCCTTGGCGGTCCGCTCGTTCGGGCTGTCCGCGGTGATGGAAAGGAACGGTCCACCGCTGCCGAACAGCGCCTGGTTGCTGCTTCCGTCGTCGATCGTGAGCTTGTTCGGCCCCTCCTTGGGGGCGCCGAGCTGGGCCAGCACCTCAGGAGTGCTGACCGACAGGATCAGCGTTGCCGCCGTGGTACGCAGCCCCCCGCTGTCCACGAGCAACGGATTCGTCCGCCCTGCCTTCGACAGGGGCTCGCCGGGCGCCGGCTGCGTGTTGCCGGGACCGGTCAGCAGCAGCACCACGTTCGCCTTGTAGTGGGCAGGCACGATGAGGAACCCCACGACCCCTGCCACCACGGCGAGCGCCAGGATCGGAGGGCCGACGAACTTGCGTCGCGCCAGGCCGAAGACGGTTTTCCAGAACTCCAAGACTTCCCCGCCCCCTGCACAAATTTTTCGACCTGTTCGAATGTGCGGAAATTAACATTCCCCCGGCATGGTGTACAGGGTTCCTGTCGCCTATGGCACAACTGTTCATCCGAAAAACCGACTTACCTGTTACGCCGGAACCGACGCGGCCGATAGTCCGTATGGGCCGTAGACCGGGGGTGGCAGTGCATGAAGTCCGCTGAAATGCTCCAGACAGCCACGGTCGAACGCCGCAGGCTGGCCGGGCTCGACGGAATACGCGGTCTAGCTGCGCTTTTCGTCGTCTTCCACCACGTCTGGCTGCTGTCGTTTCCCGGCTTTCCCCGGGACACCGGGCCCGGCTGGGCGAGCTGGATGGTCTACGGGCACTTCGCGGTCGTGGTGTTCATCGTGCTGTCCGGCTTCTCCCTCGCCCTCTCGCCGGCCCGCAACGGGTGGCGGCTGGACTCGCTCGGCAGGTTCGCGCACCGCCGCGCCTGGCGGATTCTCCCGCCGTACTGGGCCGCGGTGGCGCTCAGCCTGGTGATCGCCTGGACCCTGGTGCCCCAGCCAGAGCAGGGCGTGCCCACCGCCAAGTCGGTGCTCATCTACGGGCTGCTGCTGCAGGACGTGTTCGGCAGCCCGAGCCCCAACGGCGCCCTCTGGTCGATCGCCGTGGAGGCCCAGCTCTACTTCGTCTTCCCGCTCCTGCTGCTGGTCCTGCGCAGGATGGGCGCGGTGGTCATGGTGGGCGCGGTGACCGCGGTCGTGGCGGCCGTCGGGGTGCTCGCGCAGGTCGTGCCCGTGGTGGGCGAGCTGATGCGGCTGACGCCGCAGTTCGCCGCGCTGTTCGCGCTGGGCATGGCGGGCGCGGGCGTCGTACGGCTCCAGCGGCGGATCCCGTTCCAGTGGCTGGCGGCGGCCGCGCTGTTGCCGGTGCTCGCGCTCATCGTGCTCAAGGGATCCGTGTGGACGATCGGCAACCTCTACTGGATCGACCTGGCGATCGGGCCGGCGACCGTGCTGCTGCTGGCGGCCGTGGCGACCGGGAAGCCCGCGCCGGTCGTGTGGCTGCTGGACACGCGGCCCGTGAAGAGCCTGGGTTCGTTCTCCTACAGCCTCTACCTGATCCACGCGCCGATCGTGGTGAACATCCACGCGCTCGTGATCGCCCCGCGCATGGAGCAGGGCGTCCCGGCGTTCCTGGTCTCGCTGGCGCTGGCCGTGCCGGTGACGGTGGTGGCGGCGCGGTTGTTCGCGGGGGTGTTCGAGCTGCCGTTCACCCGGAGCAGGACGCCGGCCGCGCTGCGGGCCGCGGTGCGGGCCCGGCTCTCGCGGGCCCGCACGCAGTGATCAACCGGCCTTGACGAGCGCCTCCGCCTCGTACGCCACGGCCAGTTCCTCCGGCATCGGCTCGAGGTCCGTGCAGCGCATGAAGTCGCGCAGCGTCGTGCCGAGGCAGGCGGCGTCGACGTTGGGCGCGGCCCTCCTGGCCCGCACGTCGTCGATGTTGACGCAGCGGAAGTCGATGCTGAAGCGGGTCCTGCCCGAGGTGTTGTTGACCGTGGAGTGCAGGTGGGCGCCGGAGAAGAGCAACATGCCGCCGGGCTCGGTCACGATTCGCAACTCGGGCTCGGGATCGAAGTCCTCTTCCGGCTTGGGCTGCTCCCTGGTGTCGGAGTGGATGTGCTGTGCGGCGGTGGGCCGGGAAACGCGCTGCCATTCGCCGTACTCGTACCCGCCGCTGCCGTTGCGCAGCGGCCGGTCGAAATAGCGCGGGTGCAGGGCGAAGACATTTTCCGGGACGACTTCGAAAATCGGCAGCCACCAGTTGATCTGGTTGAACGGGGCGGCGTACCAGCAGTCGCGGTGGGCGTGGTACGCGTAGGAGATCCCCGAGTCGAGATAGTGGTTCGAGGTCGAGGTGCGCAGCCGCGGCACGTCGAAGTACGTCTGCTCCAGCGGGAATCCGAGCTCCTCCATGACCTGGACGAGCAGGCTCTTGCTGCGCGGGTGGTGGATGAAGCGGGGCTTGAGCTCGGCCAGGAGGGCGGCGAAGTCCTCCACGGGCATGTCGAACTGCGCGGTTTCCGGGTCCCGGCTCCCGAACGCGTCGGCGATCAACTCCTTGGCGAACGCGACGAGCTCAAGTGCTGCTCTGGTCGGAGAGTAGACGAACACGTCTCCCCGGTAGATCATGCCGCGCCGGGATTCGTCGTCCATTTCACTGTTGGAAAAGATGGTGGTCATGTGCACCTCACCTGTCTTGCGCTTTCTACTCCCTGTCTCGGGGGTTCTGCGTACTTCGTTACACCGCTATTTCGTGTAACAAATCAGCCCGGGTTTTCCGATTACCAATATGGGACACCCGACGGATGGAGTCGAAAATGCAGGAAGTCCAGCAGTTCACGTTCCGCCGTGACCAACTGTTCCCGCTCGCCGACAGCCTGCGTCCGAGCTTTCTGACCGCGTCGCCGTTCCGGCACGTGGTGATCGACGACTTCCTGCCGGCGGGCGTGCTCGACCCGGTGCTCGCGGAGTTTCCCGAGCCGAAGAACGCCGACTGGCAGCAGTTCGACAGTTCCAAGGAGGTGAAGCTGGCCCTGCAGGACACCGAGCAGATGGGGCCGGCGACGCGGCACCTGCTGGCCGAGTTCAACGGGCAGGTCTTCATCGAGTTCTTGGAACGTTTGACCGGCATCGAGCGACTCGTGCCCGACCCGCACCTGGAGGGCGGCGGGCTGCACCAGATCAGGCCGGGCGGCTTCCTCAAGGTGCACGCCGACTTCAACCGGCACCGCCGCCTCGACCTCGACCGCAGGCTCAACGGGCTCCTCTACCTCAACAAGGACTGGGACGAGAGCTACGGCGGCCACCTGCAGCTGTGGGACAAGGACATGAGCACGTGCGAGCACGCGGTGCTGCCGGTGTTCAACCGGTTCGTGCTGTTCGCCACCACCGACGACGCCAACCACGGCCACCCCGATCCGCTGACCTGTCCTCCTGAGCGGGCCCGCCGGTCGATGGCGCTCTACTACTACTCCAACGGCCGCCCCGGCGAGGAGGTCAACGACGATCACACGACGCTGTTCAAGCAGCGTCCCGGCGAGAAGTACAAGAGCAACCTGCGCCAGGTGCTCAAGCGCTGGACGCCCCCGGCGCTGGTCCAGCTGGCCGGGCGCCGGGACCGCGCCAAGTGAACCGGCCCCCGGCCAGCGGAGGGGGCGGCGGGTCAACGGACCAGGCGGGCGAGGCGGGCGAGCTTTCTCCCGCCTCGTGCGGCGAGCCGCCGCTGGCGTGAGACGTACAGCTTGCGGACCGCCCTCCGCGCCCGGCGGCGCTGGTCGGGCGTGAGGTCGGTCTCGTCGATGACGCCGAGCAGCACGCGTGCCTGGATGAGCGTGGCGAAGTAACCGCGCCAGGCGGGCAGTGCCAGCCGGCCGCTCATCCGCACCGGGTTCGCGTTGGCCCAGTTGCGGTGCGAGAGCACCTCGGGCACGTGCGCCCAGGGTCCGGACAGGGCGTGGCGGGCGGCGGCGATCTCGTCCTCGCGCACCAGGACAGGGCGCGGGACGGTCCTCGCGACCGCGGTGCGGTGCACGCCGTACAGCGGGTCCATGAGCACGAAACTCTCGGTGAGCAGGCGCAGCATCTCGGCGAAGCGTTCGGCGGGGTCGTCGGAGTTGAGCGCGGTGCCCTCGTAACGGCCGGTCTGCGTGACGCCGTCAAGGGTGTACGAGGTCTGCGCGGTGACCAGGACGATCCTGCCGTCCTTGGCGAACTCCGCCAGCGAGCGCGACACGCAGTACTCAGCGAGCGTGTCGTCGTCGCCCACCCAGCGGAAGAACTCCCCCTTGGCCAGGCGGAGCGCCGTGGAGAAGTTGCCGACGGGGCCGATGTTCTCCGGCTGCCGGTGGTAGCGGATCCGGCTGTCGGTGGCCGCGAGGTCGCGGCAGATCTCCTCGGTGTCGTCCGTGGAGGCGTTGTCGGAGATGATCAGTTCCAGGTTCTGGTGGTCCTGGGCCAGCACCGACAGGACGGCCTTCTCCAGGTGCCGGCCGCCGTTGAAGGTGGGCAGGCCGATCGAGACCAGCGCGTCGGGGTTCAATGAGCTTCCTTTCTCCGCAACTGCCTGAGTGGCACGGCCAGCAGGACGTACACGATGAGGCCGGCGCCGCCGGCGAGCACCAGTTGGACCAGGGCGTTGCCCTCCACCGTCCGGCCGACCAGCGCCGTCGCCCCCGCCGCGGCGAGCCCGGCCAGCAGCGGCCGCACGAGCGTGGGCAGCACCGGAGCCAGCCGCACCCCGGCCCGGTGCAGGAAGTACGCCGCCACCGGCAGCGCCACGAACAGGCTGGCCGCCACCTGGCCGATCGCGGCCCCGCGGATGCCCTGCAGGTGCGTGCCGGCGATCAGCGCGGGGATGAGGGCGGCCCCGTAGCCGAGGTTCATCCAGACCGTGGCCCGGGTGTCGCCCTGGGCGGACAGGATGTCGAGCGCGAGCGAGAGGAGCATCCTGATCACCATCACAAGAGCCAGCCAGCGCAGCACGCCCGCCGCCTGGTCCCACTTGCCGCCGTAGAGGAACGACACGAGCGGGTGCGCGAGCACCGACATCACGACCGCGAAGGGCAGGATGGCCGTCAGAAGCAGCGGCGCCGACCTCCTTACGCCCTCCGACAGGGCCTCGGAGGTGTGCTCGGCCAGCCGCGAGAAGCCGGGGATGGTGACGTTGCGCACGGCCGTGCCGATCAGCCCGGGCACCCAGCTCGACACGTTGAAGGCCAGCAGGTAGTAGCCCAGCCAGACATGCCCGAGTATGTCGCCCACCACGATGTAGCCGGCGTTGAGCAGCACGCTCTCCAGCCCGATCCCGGCGGCCGACGGCAGCCCGAACTTCAGCAGCTTGACCGCGATGGCGCGGTCCACGCCGAGCCGCACCGGCAGCCGGGCGGCGAAGAAGACGATCACGCCGGTCACCACGGACTGCGCGACCTGCCCGAAGGCGAAGCTGAGCGCGCCCGCGCCGTTCGCGGCCAGCGCGATGGCCACCACCGCGTTGACCGCGAACCCGATGCCGATGGCGAGCGTCAGCTTGTCCTGCTCGAACCGGCGGATCAGCGTCGCCGCCCGCACCGCGGTGAAGCCCTCGACGATGATCACCGAGGTCAGCAGCCTGACCACGGGCGTGGCCTGAGCGGTGCCGGCCAGCTCGGCGAAGGCCGGCGCGCCCACCCAGAACACCGCGTACAGCCCCATGGCCGACAGGAACGACAGCACCGTGGCGGTCGGCGCCATCTCCTCCAGCTTGCCCCGCCACTGGATGGTGGCGACCATGATGCCCAGGTCCTTGACCGACATGACGAACGCCGTGGCGGCCAGCGCGACCGCGTAGACGCCGAAGTCGCCCGGTGCGAGCAGCCGGGCGAGGATCAGCCCCATCACGAAGGAGCCCGCCTTCGTAGCGAGGTTGCCCAGCAGACCCCAGCGCAGCCCACGCCCGGCTAATTTGCCGAGGGAGCCGATCTGCTGCTCGGCGTCCTTGACTTCCATGTAGAACTCTCCCTATGCGGCCGGCTCGTCGACGCGCTCCAGCCAGATCTCCCGCCAGAACGGGAGGAACTCTCTCGGACAGTTGACGCTGTAGACCCCTTCGCAGTAGACGGATTCCAGAGCTATGCAGGGGTTCTTCATCTGCAGCAGCTCGCCGGTGCGCTCGTCCAGGCAGCGTTCGACGCGTGCGACGACCCTGGCGGTCCTGCCGCAGTGCCTGGCCATCTCCTCCTCGAAGCCGAGGCCCCTGTTGAGGCGTTCCTGGTTGAGCGTGGCGACGATCTCCTGGCGCGACTTGATCCGCACCAGCTCGCCCGGCTGCAGGTCGAGCGTGCCGGTCGGGGTCGGTCCTGGCTTTCCTTTGGGCACCCAGCCCCAGGCCAGCCCGCCCCTGATCCGCAGCCGCCCGGGCAGCACCCTGCGGCTGACCGACTGGTAGCGGTTGAAGACGGCGAAGAACAGGCCCCGCAGCGTCTTCAGCACGCCCGCGTTGCCGCTCTTCACGTCGGTGGCGTACTGCCGGACGTCCTTCAGCGGCAGGCACGTCGGCGCCGCGCGATGCAGCTCGGTGGCCTGGCAGGCGAAGCGCTCCTCGCCCTCCGGCCCCGGCGGCTTGCGCGAGTTGATCTGCAGCAGCGGCAGCAGCTTGCGGTCCTTGCCGGTGGACGCCGGTCCGTCGGAGACCTTCTTGAGCCAGGCGTCCTTCCAGTAGAGCGAGCAGGCCGTCTGGCAGCCGCCGTGCGCGGAGCCGTCGCAGCGGGACTCGCTCAGGTGGACGGCACGTTCCATGCGCCGCATGCGGCCGTGGCTGATCGTGTCGCACGCCTTGTGCGCGAGCTTGTGCACCGTCATCCGCTGCCCGCAGAAGCGCAGCATCTCCGGCATGAAAGGTAACCCGTCGAGCTCGCCCCGCTCGTCCAGCGTGGCCAGGATCTCGGCTTCCCCCCGCACTTCCACGACGTCCCCGACCCTGAGGTCCATCACGCCTTCTCCTTCACCAGTCCGGCATCCAGCAGAGCGTGGGCCGCCCTCTCCACGGCGGCGAACGGCAACTCGGATCGTCGGGCGATGTCGAGCAGGCTGTGGTCCCCGTCGGACAGGTTCAACACCCATAACATCGCCATTTGGGCCTGTTTCGTGTCACTCCTTCCGCCGAGAGATCCGTAGAGCCCGCGCCTGCCGAGTTGCGGCTCGCCGTACGGGCTGAGGTTGACGTAGGTGCGGTTGCCCTCCAGCACCTCGACGACCCGTACGAGGGCGTCGAGGGTGTCTTCCATGGCCTCCGGCGTGACGAACCCCGGGTTGTCCCCTGAGGTGTGATATTCCGGGTATCCGGCGTACGGCGTCCTGGTGAGGCTGCCGAAGGGGAGGTTGAAGCCGGGCGAGCAGAACTGCCGCTCGTCGTACCCGTACGGCGAGAAGTCCAGCACCCGGTGCGGCCGGTCGTCGAGGACATGCTCGACGGCCCGGTCGATCTCGGCGTCGCCGCGCCTGCTCCGCTTGTACGTCAGCGCCCCGGGGTCGCCCGCGCACGCCAGCGTGAGCCCGCCCGCGATCAGGTGGACGCGCCCCCGGTTGAGCGCCAGCCAGGTGATCGCCCCGATCGTCCCCGGCATGAACAGGAACCGGTACGTGTACCGCGGCTCCTTCAGCCTGAGCGCCAGCGCCACGGCCACCGCGATGCCCGCGAGATTGTCGTTGGCCAGCGACGGGTGGCACACGTGGCAGGAGATCACCACCTCGTCGGGCAGCCGCCCGGGCACGACGTGCTCGGCGATGGTGAGCGAGCCGTCCTCGAGCGTCGAGTCGATCAGCACCTCGTAGGGCCCCTCGCCCAGCGCGTCGAGCGCGTTCTGGCTGAGGCAGAACCCCCAGGTCTCGGCGTAGTAGCTGGTCCGGTAGGGGATCAGCCCAGGCTGGTCGGGCAGCGTGTGCAGGCGCGGCCGCAGCTCCTCCAGCGTGTACGTCCCCGACACCGGCACGCTGTAGCCCACCACGTGCAGGTTCGACTCCCGGAAGTCGATCACCCGCCGCCCGGAGGGGTCCTTGACGTAGGCGTCGCGGATGTTCCACTCCGTCGGCACGTTCCAGTCGAGCACCTCGGTCCCCGTCGGCACCTCGGTGACCGTCAGCGGCAGGTGCTCGCCGACGATCTCCAGCGTGCGCCGCACGCCGTCTCCGGTGATGCTCCGGCAGATCGGATACAGCCGCTCGACGAGCTCGTGCATCCGGCCGCCGTTCACGGGCGCAGCTCCGCGTCGATGCTCCTGGCCGCCCGCCGGTCGGCCAGCCGCGTCAGCCGGGTGAAACGCCGATCGAAGTCGTGCCTGGTCAGCCCGTAGGTCCGGTACGCCGCCACGAGCTCATCGGCCCCCGCCCTGACCGTCCACCTGGCGGTGTAGCCGGGCAGCGCCGCCCGTATCCGGGAGAAGTCCACCCGGTAGGAGCGCGGATCGTTGCCGGCCTCGCCGGTGATCTTCAGTATCGCCCCGGGCACGGCCGCGACCACCTCGTTGGCGATCTCCGCCACCGTCACGTTGTTGGCCTCGGAGCCCACGTTGAACGCCCTGGCGTGCACGGCGTCGCGCGGCGCCTCGATCGCCCGCAGGAACGCCTCGGCGATGTCCTCGGCGTGCACCAGGGGCCGCCACGGGGTGCCGTCGGACAGCACGAGCACCTCGCCGGCCAGCACGGCGTGGCCCACCAGGTTGTTCAGCACGATGTCGGCCCGCAGCCGCGGCGAGAACCCGAACGCCGTCGCGTTACGCATGAACACCGGCGAGAAGTCCGCGTCGGCCAGCTTGACCAGGTCGTCCTCCACCCTGACCTTCGACTCCGCGTACGGCGTCACGGGCCGCAGCGGCGCGTCCTCGTTCACCAGCCCGTCGCCCCCGGACGCGCCGTAGACCGAGCAGGTGGAGGCGTAGACGAACCTGCGTACCCCCGCGTCCTTGGCCAGCCGGGCCAGCCGCACCGACGCGTGGTGGTTGATGTCGTAGGTCAGCTCGGGCGCCAGCGAGCCGAGCGGGTCGTTCGACAGCGCGGCCATGTGCGCCACGGCGTCGACGCCTTCGAGCAGCTCGGCGGAGACGTCCCGCAGGTCGACCGCGTAGCCGGGCGGATCGTCGACGGCGGGGCCGAGCACGCAGTCGGCGAACAGACCGGAGTCGAGGCCGATCACCTCGTGCCCCGCGGCGGACAGCACGGGTGCCAGCACACTGCCCAGGTAGCCCTGGTGCCCGGTCAGAAGAATCCGCAAGATCAGCCTCCAGCCAGATCGATGGTCAGCTTGTTCACGTGGAAGGCCTCGGCGTACCTGGCGCCGCACTCGATGCCGCGGATGCGGGCGAGCCCGAGGAAGGCCTCCCTGTCGTACCAGGGGCGGTGCCGCTGCGACGGGTAGTGCTCCTGCAGCAGCCGGACTTTGGTCTCGGCCACCTCGTCGTCGAGCGGCTGGTAGACCGCGGGGCGGCCGAGGTCGCCGTCCCATTTGACGATCTCGTAGCCGAGCGTCAGGTGGTCGCGCCAGACCGTCGGCACGAGCTGTGCCAGGCCGCGGTGGTCCTGGTGCGCGTCGCCCGTCCACGGGGCGAAGATCAGGTCCGGGCTCGCCTGCGCCCTCAGGTCCTCCAGGGCGTTCTTGGCCTCGTCCCAGTGCGCGGGCAGCCGCCCGTCGGGCAGCTTGAGCACGGTGAGCCGCAGGTCCGCGCCCGGACAGAAGGCCGCGAGCGCCGCCCGCTCCTCCTCCTCGCGCGCGGTCCCGCCGCCGGACAGCACGAGCGCGTGCACGCGCACGCCCGGGCGGGACCGGCAGATCGTGTGGAGGCTCGCGCCGGCGCCGATCGCGATGTCGTCGCAGTGGGCGCCGAGCGCGACGACCTCGTCCCGCCGTGCGGGCAGCAGGCCGATCATGCTTCCCACAGCGCCCAGGGCCGCTCGCCCCGGGCCCAGGAACGATCCAGTTCCAGGCGCTGGTTCACGGTGTCGCTCGGCCGCCAGTAGCCGCGGTGCGGGTACGCCACCAGCCGTCCCCGCTTGGCCAGCTCCGCGCAGCCGTCCGTGACCAGGTCGCCGTTCTCCGGGATGTGGTCGAAGACGTCCTGGCGCAGCACGAAGAAGCCGCCGTTGACCCAGAGCGGCATCTCGCTGACCGGCGTGATGCCGCCGACCAGCCCGCCCTCGCTGACGTCGATGACGTGGAAGGTGTTGGTCGGCGGGACCACCATCATCGAGGCGCCCGCGTCGGAGGCGGCGAAGCGGTCGATGATCCGGGGCAGCGGCGCGTCGGTCAGCACGTCGGCGTAGTTGGCGAGGAACATCTCGTCGCCGTCCAGGTACGGCCTGACCCTGCGTAACCGCTCGCCGATCGGGGAGTCGAGCCCGGTGTCGATCAACGACACCGACCAATCCGAAATATCCGTGGATAACAGCTCGATCTGTCCGTTCCGCAGGATGAAGTCGTTCGACCCCGTCTCCTTGTACGTCAGGAAGAAGTCCTTGATGTGCTGCGCGCCGTAGCCGAGGCACAGGATGAACTCCTTGTGCCCGAAGTGCGCGTAGTACCGCATGACGTGCCAGACCAGCGGGCGCGGGCCGACCATCTGCATCGGCTTGGGCATGTCACCGCCGGGCAGGTCGCTGCGCATCCTGGTGCCGCGCCCGCCGCAGAAGAGGACGACTTTCATCCGACGACCTCCAGACCCGGGATCGGGAAGACCAGCCGCCCGCCCCACTCCCGGACGTAGGACAGCTGCTCGACCAGCTCGCCACGCAGGTTCCACGGCAGCACCAGCACGTAGTCGGGCCGGTCCGCGGCGATCCGCTCCGGCGCGTGGATCGGGATCCGCGATCCCGGCGTGAACCTGCCGTGCTTGTACGGGTTGCGGTCCACCGTGTACGCCAGCAGGTCGGGCCGGATCCCGCAGTGGTTGAGCAGCGTGTTCCCCTTGCCGGGGGCCCCGTACCCGACCACGGTCTTGCCGGCCTCCGCGGCGTCGATGAGGAACCTGAGCAGGTCCCGCCGCACCTTGGCCACCCGCTTCGCGAAGTCCTGGTAGCCCGCGAGCTCGTGCAGCCCGGCCGCCTTCTCACGGGCCAGCACCTCGACGACCCGCGGCGAGACGGGCGCCTCGCCCGGCTGCGCCCACAGCCGGATCGACCCGCCGTGCGTCGGCAGCAGCTCGACGTCGACCAGGTGCAGCCCGCCGCTCGCAAGCGCCCGCTGCGCCGAGGCCACCGTGTAGTACTGGAAGTGCTCGTGGTAGATGGTGTCGTACTGGTTGAGCTCCATCAGCGTCAGCAGGTGCTGCACCTCGATGGACACCCGGCCGTCGTCGGCCACCAGCGCCCGCAGGCCCTTGGTGAACCCGACGACGTCCGGGATGTGCGCGTACACGTTGTTCGCCACGACCAGGTCCGCGGGCCCGTGCTCGGCCCGCACCTGCTGGCCGACCTCCGGCGACAGGAACTCCGTGAGCGTCGGCACTCCCTTGTCGATGGCGGCCCTGCCGACGTTGGCGGACGGCTCGATGCCCAGGCAGCGCACGCCCCGCTCCACGACGTGCTGGAGCAGGTAGCCGTCGTTGCTGGCCACCTCCACCACGAACGAGTCGGGGCGCAGCCCCGCGGCGTCCACGAACCTCCGCGCGTGCTCCACCCAGGAGGTCGAGTAGGAGGAGAAGTAGGCGTACTCGGTGAACGTCTCCTCCGGTGTGATCAGCGGCGGCAGCTGGGCCAGCCAGCAGCTCGTGCAGACCCGCAGGTGCAGCGGGTACGTGGGCTCGGGCGCGTCGAGCTGCTCCGCGGTCAGGAACAGCTCGCACGGCGGGGTCGCGCCGAGGTCCACGACCCCGGCGAGCCCCTCGGAACCGCACAGTCGGCAGGTGGTCATTCAGCTCACTCCAGCCAGGGCCTTGGCCTCGTACTCCAGCGCGAGATCTTCGGGCATCGGGGCGAGATCGTTACAGCGCACGAAGTCCCGCAGCGTGGTGCCCGTGCACTCGGCGTCCACGTTCGGGGCGCCCTGGTGCGCGCGCACGTCGTGGATGTGCACGGTCCGGAAGTCGATGCTGAACCTGGTCTTGCCGGAGGTGTTCGGCACGGTGGAGTGGAGCTGCGCGCCGGAGAACATCAGCGTGCCGCCGGCCTCCGGCACCACCCTGACCTGCGGCTCCAGCTCGATCGGCTCCTCGGGCCGCGGCTGGACCCGGGTGTCGCTGCGTACGTGGGCCGCCGCGCTGTGCCGGCTCGTCCTGTTCCACTCGGCGTAGTCGTAACCCGCGCTGCCGTTGCGCACCGGCTGGTCGAAATAGCGCGGGTGGAAGGCCATGACGTTCTCGGGGGTCACCGAGTAGACCGGGATCCACCAGTTGACCTGGCTGAACGGCGCCGAATACCAGCAGTCGCGATGCGGGTGGAAGGCGTAGGAGATGCCGGAGACCAAATAGTCGTTCGAGGTCGAGGTACGCAGCCTGGGCACGTCGAAATAGGTCCGCCCGAGATCGCAGCCGCGCTCCTCGATGACCGCCGGCAGGAGTTCCTTGCACCGGGGGTGATGAATGAACCGCGGTTTGAGCTCGGCAAGTAATTTCGCGAACTCCTCCACCGGCATTTCATGCTGCGCGGTCTCCGGGTCCAGGCCGCCGAACGCGTCGTCGATCAGCTCTCTCGCGAAGGTGACCAGCTCGGTCGTGGCCGGTGCGGCCGAATAGACGAAGACCTCGCCCTTGAACAGCATTTCGCGGCGCTTTTCGTCGTTCACGCCGCTGTTGAGGAAGACGGCGGTCATCATCAAACTTTCCCTCTCGGTTGGCTTGAATGGCGGTCAGGGTCTGGCATGCTGCGATCATGGATCGCCTCTCGATTGACGGCTCGTGGCTTTTCACGCCACGTGTTCATGCCGACCCTCGTGGCAGTTTCCTCGAGGCGTTCAGGGCGGCCGGTCTGCCGCACCCGCTCGATGTGGCCCAGGTCAACTGCTCCGTTTCCCAGGCGGGCGTGCTCCGCGGCGTGCATTTCGCAGAGATCCCGCCCGGCCAGGCGAAATACATCATGTGCGTGTCCGGAAGCGTCATGGACGTCGTGGTCGACGTCCGGGTGGGCTCGCCCACGTTCGGCCAGTGGGAGGCCGTGACGCTGGACGACGAGACCAGAGGCGCCGTGCTGATCGCCGAGGGTCTCGGCCACGCGTTCATGGCGCTGAGCGAGCAGGCCACGGTCGTGTACCTGTGCTCGCAGCCGTACAGCCCGGGTCGTGAGCACGGGGTTCACCCGCTCGACTCGGCCGTCGGCATCGGCTGGCCGGCCGGCCTGGAGCCCGTCCTGTCGGAGAAGGACGCCAAGGCCCCCTCTCTCGAGGAGGCGCGCGCGGCCGGCCTGCTGCCGGACTATCGGGCGTGCAAGGAGTTCTACGCCACGCTGCATTGAGGATCCGCCCCCGCCCTTCCCCCGCTCATGACCGGCCCCCTCATGACCGGCCACGCCGCGTGCAGCGCCGCTTTCCAGTGCCGGATCGGCTCCCAGCGGGTGTGGGCGAGCACGCTGTTGGCCGGCCGCCGGGCCGGGCGGGGGTAGGCGGTGCTGGGCACGGGGCGGACACGTCCGGGGTCCGCGCCCAGCAGTGTGAAGATCTCTTTGGCGAACTCGCACCACGTGGCCTCGCCCGTGCTGGTGCCGTGGTAGACGCCAGGCGGCAGGTCCGACTGCGCCAGCCGGACGAGGTAGTCCGCCAGGTCGGCGGTCCAGGTCGGCTGGCCGCGCTGGTCGTCCACCACGTCGACCGCCGGCCGCTCCCCCGCCAGCCGGATCATGGTCCGCACGAAGTTCGCCCCGCTCGCCCCGTACATCCAGGCGCTACGCACCACGTAGTGGCCGTGCTCCAGCGCCGCGCGCTCGCCGGCGAGCTTGGTCCGCCCGTACGCGCTGACCGGCCCGGTCGGCGAGTCCTCCCGGTACGGCACCCGGGCGGCCCCGTCGAAGACGTAGTCGGTGGAAACGTGCAGCAACCGGGCCCCCGCCAGGTCGCAGGCCTCGGCCAGCCAGCGCACGGCGTGCCCGTTGATCGCCAGCGCCTCGGCCTCGTGCGTCTCGGCCTCGTCCACCGCGGTCCAGGCGGCACAGTTGATCACGACTCTGGGCCGGTAGGCGGACACGAACTCGCGTACCGCCCGCCTGTCGCGCAGATCCAGCTCGCCGCGACCGAGCGCGAGCACCGGCTCGCCGGTCAGCACCGTCCTGTCGTGGACGTCGGCGGCGAGCATGCCGCCGGCCCCCGTGATGAGCCACCTCATGCCGCCTCCCCAGGTAACCGGCCGATCATGAGGCCCACCAGTCCCGGTGCTCGGCGTACCAGCGGACGGTGTCCTTCAGCCCCTGCTCGAAGGCGATCTCGGGCCGGTAGCCCAAGGCCCGCAGCTTGGCGTCGTCCAGCGAGTACCTGCGGTCGTGGCCCTTGCGGTCCTGGACGTGCTCGACCATGTCCCAGTCCCGGCCGCAGGCGTCGAGCAGGCGCGTGGTGAGCTCCTTGTTGGTCAGCTCGGCCGTGCCCGCGATGTGGTAGACCTCGCCCGGCTCGCCCTGCTCCGCGACCAGGCGGATGCCCGCGCAGTGGTCCTCGACGTGGATCCAGTCCCGTACGTTGCCGCCGTCGCCGTACAGCGGGACCTTCCTGCCGCGCAGGAGGTTCGTGATGAAGAGCGGGATGACCTTCTCGGGGTACTGCCGCGGGCCGTAGTTGTTGCCGCACCTCGTGATCGAGACGTTCAGCCCGTGCGTGATCGCGTACGCGCGGGCGATCAGGTCGCCGCCCGCCTTCGACGCCGCGTACGGCGAGCGCGGCTGCAGCGGCGCGGCCTCGTCCCACGAGCCGATGTCGACCGACCCGTACACCTCGTCGGTCGACACCTGGACCACCTTCGGCACCCCTGCCTCCAGGCACGCCTGGAGCAGGGTCTGGACGCCGAGCACGTTTGTGCGCATGAACTCCGCCGCGCCCTCGATCGACCGGTCCACGTGCGACTCGGCCGCGAAGTTGACCACGAGGTCGTGGCCGGGAACGACGGCCTTGAGCAGCTCGGCGTCGCAGATGTCCCCGTGCACGAACTCGTGCCGCACGCCGTCGAGGTTGGCGCGGTTTCCGGCGTACGTCAGTTTGTCGAGCACGGTCACATCCGCGCCGGACTCGGGCGCATCGGACGACGCGTCGTTCAGGCTCCGGGCGAAGTGGGAGCCAATGAAGCCCGCACCGCCGGTCACCAAAATTCTCATCATGAAGAAATCTGCACCTTGCTGTGATCGCCCAGCACGAGACGGTGGGCTTTGGGGGTGTTGGGCGCCGGAGTGACCTCGACGTCGTGGCCGATCAGCGACGACTGGATGCGGCCGACGCCGCTGATCGAGGCCCTGGGCAGCACGATCGAGTACTCGATCTCGCTGTCGGTGACCGCGCAGCGGGCGCCGATGGAGGTGAAGGGGCCGACATAGCTGTCGCGGATCCGCGCGTCCTCGCCGATGATCGCCGGACCGACGATCCTGGAGCGCTCGACCACCGCGCCCTGCTCGACGACGACGCGGCCCACCAGCTCACTGACCGCGTCGACCCGCCCGCGTACCCGGGGCTCGACCGATTCCAGGACCAACCGGTTGACCTCCAGCATGTCGGTGACGTTACCGGTGTCCTTCCAGTAGCCCGAGATGACCGAGGACTCGACGCGCAGGCCCGCCTCGATCAACCACTGGATGGCGTCGGTGATCTCCAGCTCGCCCCGCCAGGACGGCTTGAGCTCCGCCACCGCGGCGTGGATGGCCGGGCTGAACAGGTAGACGCCCACCAGCGCCAGGTCGCTCTTGGGCCGCGCGGGCTTCTCCTCCAGCCCGATCACGCGGCCCCGGGCGTCGAGCTCGGCCACTCCGAACTGGCGCGGGTCGCCGACCTTGGTGAGCATGATCTGGGCGGTGGGGCGTTCCCTGTGGAACCGGTCCACCAGGCCGTTGATCCCGCCCACGATGAAGTTGTCGCCCAGGTACATAACGAAGTCCTCGTCGCCGAGGAACTCGCGGGCGATCAGCACGCCGTGCGCGAGCCCGAGCGGCGCCTCCTGCCGCAGGTACGTGACCTGCAGCCCGAACGCCGAGCCGTCTCCCACGGCCGACTCGATCTCCGCCTGCGTGTCCCCGACCACCAGGCCGAGCTCCCTGATCCCCGCTGCCGCGATCGCCTCCAGGCCGTAGAACAGGACCGGCTTGTTCGCGACCGGCACGAGCTGCTTGGCCGAGGTGTGCGTGATGGGTCGGAGCCGTGTGCCCGATCCCCCGGCGAGCACGAGTGCTTTCACCGCTAGTAAGCCCCTTCTCCACGGGTGACGACGGACCAGGTCTTCCAGAGGATCTGCAGGTCGAGGATGAGCGACCAGTTCTCCACGTACCGCAGGTCGAGGCGTACGGACTCCTCCCACGTCAGGTCGGAGCGGCCGCTGACCTGCCAGAGCCCGGTCATGCCCGGCTTGACCACCAGGCGGCGGCGGACGTCGGCGCCGTACTTGCCCACCTCCTCCGGAAGCGGTGGGCGCGGACCGACCAGGGACATCTCGCCGCGTAGAACATTGAGCAGCTGGGGCAGCTCGTCGAGGGAGTATTTCCGCAGGAAAGCGCCTACCCGAGTGATTCTTGGATCGTTCCTAATCTTGAAGAGCACCCCGTCGAACTCGTTCGCATGGAGAAGTGCGTCCTTGAGCTGCTCCGCATCGGCCACCATCGTACGAAATTTCACGACACGGAACTCTTTGCCGCCTTTGCCGACCCTGGTCTGGTGGAAGAGCGCGGGTCCCGGGCTGGTGAGGCGGATCACCAGGGCGATGGCCAGCAGCGGCAGCGCCAGGAGCAGCAGCGCCACCATCGCGACCAGGCGGTCGAAAACGGTCTTCGCGACCTGCTTGGTGCCGTCGAACTCGGGATGCTCCACGTGCAGGAGCGGCATCCCCGCGACCGGCCTGATGCTGATGCGCGGCCCGGCCACGTCCATGAGCGCGGGAGCCACGAAGAGATCGGTACGCGCGGTCTCCAGGCTCCAGGCCAGGCGCCGCAGCGCGGCCCCGTCCAACTCCGGGCAGGCCAGCACGGCCACGGCGTCGGCCTGCTCGCGCTCGACCACCGCCGCCACATCGCCGAAGGAGCCGAGCACCGGAACGCCGTCGAGATCGACGTCCATCGCGTTCTCGGGAAGGCAGGCTCCGACCACCTGCATTCCGTGATACGGCTGGCGCCTGAACTGCACCACCAGGTTGAGAATCGATTCCCGATGCCCTACCGCGATCACCTGACGCGTATAGTCACCCACCGCTCTCCGCCGGTGCAGACGTTTACGCATCTTGTAGCGGTAATAGAGCGTGGCGAGCAGCGCCAGCGGCAGCATCGCCATCACGAAACTACGCGCGATGACGGTCTGCGTGGCATAAGCCATGATGGCGACCGTGGCCATCAGGCCGACGCCGCCGTTGAAGACGGCCTTGAACTCCTCCGTTCCCTCGCCGTTGGCCCGCTGGCGATACGCCCCGCCCATCATGAGCGCGACGGGCCAGGCGATGACCAGGCCGAATCCGAGCATGAACTCGACCAGTGGAATGAACACGCCGGCCATCAGCCGGATGCCGAGCACGCATACGCATGCCAGCAGAGCACACATCGTGTCCCCACATAACAGGAGCCGTAGGTACGCGCGCGTCCAAATGCTCGACGCGCGACGCGGCACGGCCCCGAGGAGCACGACATCGGACTCCCCAGTCCCCACCCTCATAGCACCACCCTGACAACTCTGTGCACCGCGATAACTTGACGTTCCTTGAACCACATGGGTTGACAGGTCCCACGCACAATCAAGGGCGGCGGCCCCCACTAAAGAGTAAAGATCGATTCCGGTAGGGGGAATAACGTCAAATGTCCACAACCGGACGAATATCGGGGAGGTCTTGGGGCTTGACGGAACGGTCCATAAGTGCAGCGGGGCAGCTGCGGAAATATGCGGTTTACGGCGGCGTTTCGCCAGGTTGCGGCTCCATGAAGCCGCTAGTCATACTCCAGGTCCGGCAATGCGGACGGCGGGTCCGGACTGCGCCAGACGACCACAACCCCGTTCTGCGCGGAGTCGGCGGCCAGGGTCAGCCGGTCGAGATCGAAGTCCGGCAGGTAGCGCAGGCGTGCCAGGAACGTGGCGTCCGTGGCCGAGCGCGGGACGACGCAGCCCTCGCCGTCGCGGTCGAGCAGGATGTAGAGGACGTCGTCCCCGGATTCTGTGACGACACGGACCTCCACCACGTCCTCCCATGCGAGAGCCTCGACGCTACCGTCCGCGTAGTGACGAGTGACGCCCTCTTCCGTGACATACACGTAGGAGTCCGGCATCGGATTGCCGTGCATGGGCGCGATTCTTGCGAGTTCCGGGGCTGTCCCGCAAGGGTTCGCGCGCAATGGTGCGCTTCGGCCTCCCAGGCGTGACCCTTCGGCCCCTCAGACGCCGCCCTCCGGCCCTCAGTCGCCGCCCCAGGAGTGGCTGAGGTGCGCCGCCACCACCGCTCTGGCCGCATCCTCCGGCCCCTCGGCGATCGCGTCGAGCAACTCGCGGTGCTCGCGTACCAGCACGTCCCTGTCGGTGTAGACCTCGCGCAACCGCACCAGACCGAGCCGCGTCTCGGCCGCCAGCACACCGTAGAGGCGCTCCAGCCGCGGGCTCCCCACGGCCTCGATCAGCGCCTGGTGCATCGCCATGTGCTCGGCCACGATCTCCGACCAGGGCGCGTCGGCAGGCAGCGCGGCCATCCGGTGCAGGGTGGCCTCGGCCTCCGGCACCTGCCGCCCGGCCAGGGCCCGTGCCATCAGGTCCTCGAGCGGGCGGCGTACGTACATGAGGTCGTCGAGGTCCGAAAGCGTCACCTCGGGGACATAGGCGCTGCGGTTGCGCTCGCGCCTGAGCAGTCCTTCATGGACGAGGCTGGCCAGCGCCTCCCGCACGGTCGGCCTGGCGACGCCGTACGACGCGGCGATCTCCTGCTCGGGCAGCGGGGTGCCGGGCGGGATCTCGCCGGAGAGCACCCTGCTGCGCAGGGCGTCGGCGAGCGCGCCGACGGTGGAGACGGGTCTGAGCGGCAACGTCACGGCTGCGACTCTAGCTCCCTTTCCGGTACGGCCTGCGCTTGCGGCTTCTCGGGTACGGCCACCGCCACGAGGCTGAGCGCCAGCAGGACCAGCCCCGCGATCGAGACCGGGGCCAGCCGTTCGCCCAGCACCACCAGGCCGAGCAGCGCCGCCACCGCCGGTTCGGCGAGCGCCAGCGTGGCGGCCGTGGCCACCGGAGTGGTCCGCAGGCCCCGGCCGTACAGGAAGTAGGACAGGGCGGTGGCCCCGAGGCCCAGATAGAGCACGGCGAGCAGCCCGCGCGGCTGCCCCAGCCAGCCGACCCCGCTCACCAGCAGCACCGGTAGCATGATCACGACTGCCCCGCCGAACAGGACCCCCATCACCGCGTCGGACCTGGCCCCCTGGCCGATCGCCTGCGCCGCCATCACCGCGTAGAAGGCGTAGAGCACGCCGCCGAGCAGCGCGAACAGCACCCCGGAGACCATCTGCCCGCCCGCCTCGGCGCCGCCTCCGACGATCAGCGCCGCGCATCCGCAGATGGCCGCCACGGTCGCGAGGCTCCACCGCCCGCTCGGCCGGTGGCCGTGCAGCACCCAGGAGAGCAACCCCGTGAAGACGGGACCGCTCCCGATCGCCACCACGGTCCCGATGGCGACGCCCGTGCGGCTGACGGCCGCGAAGAAGCAGAGCTGGTAGGCGGCCACCGCGACGGCGGCCACCAGCAGGCCGGGCCTGATCGCCTTCCTGACGCCCGCGCCGGCCAGCAGCGCGAGCGCGGCACCCCCGACGACCAGCCGCGCGGCGGCCAGGGCGACGGAGTCGGCGGAGACGAGCAGTCCTGCCGTCCCGGCCGTGCCCCAGAGCACGGAGGCAGCAACAACGGAGAGGGGTCCATTTCTCATGGCCCTCATTGTCTGACAATTAGACAATTTCGTCCAGCAGCTGGTCGATCAGCCGTCCGGCGGGGGCAGTCACCTCCCCCAAGTAGTCGTCGAGCACGGCCAGGCCGTCATGGATGCCGGGGACGCTCTTGCGCGGCAGCTCGAGCAGCCTCTCGTCCTCCGCGGTGATCGACCCCTCGACGTGGAAGGCGCCACCGGAGGCGCTGATGGAGACCTCGAAGCGGACCACGCGGCCGTCGGGCAGCGTGAGGTCAGCGCCGACGCGGGCGCCCGCGGGCGGGAGGAGATAGGAGAAAGACTCGCTTCTGACGAAGGGGTGGTGTAATTCGGCGAGCATCTCTGATGCCCGGCTCAGGGTCTCGAGGAGGCCGGCCGCGGCCAGGCTCTCGCTGTCCACCAAAAAAGGGTAGATCACCGGATGGGCAGGTGGCCACCTACCGCTCATCGAGGTCAGCTCTGCGTGATGGCCGCAGGAGGATCGGTGGCCAGGCGGGCGTGCCGTTCGACGTCGTACCGGATCCCGTCATAAGAAAGCTTCCCGCGTTCGATGCCCTCCGGGCGGAACCCCGCCTTCGTGGCGACCCGGCACGATGCCGGGTTGTTCGTACGGTGCCCCAGCTCCAGCCGGTAGAGCCCGCGCTCGCCGAACGCCCACCGCGCCAGCTCCTCGGTGGCCGCCACGGCGACGCCCCGCCCCCTGGCCTCGGGCACGACCCAGTAGGACACCCACCCATTGTCATGATCGTCGATCCGGGACACCGCGACGTTCCCGACGACCCGCCCCTCGAACGTCACGGCGAACGCGTGGCCGACGCCTGTCCAGCCCGCGATCCATCCCATGGCGTCCTTGAGCGTGACGACGGGAAAGGGCGCCTGCGTGCGGAGATCCGGCGCCTGAAAGGCCCGCAGCACGACCGGGGCATCGTCCTCACGCCACTCCCGCAACCGAACATCCACGTTTTCGGAGATTACCGTGAAGTGCGGCTATAGGGCCTGCTGCCCGATTTGATGAGCCGCCTCGAACTCGGCGACCATCCGCTTGGGCGCGGTCAGGCACCACGCCTCGGCCACCAGCTCGAACAGCTCGTCAGAGTCGATCTTGTCGAGGTGCACCACCACCCAGCCGAACCGCCCGGCCGTGAACTGCACCTCGAACACCTCGGGCCGCTCGGCCACCAGCGCGATCTGCTCTTCGAGCGTGGCCTTGAGCCCGACGGTCTCGGTGGCCTCCCACAGGTATGCGAAGCCCTTGTCGCGCACCTTGAGGCCGATCCACTCGCCGCCATGGCTCATCTTGACCTCAGGCAGCCGGTCCAGCAGCTCCATGAACTCATCGACGCTCACACCCATGCCGCCTGTGTACCAGACCCGACCGACACTTCCGAGGCGCGCTTGAGCACTCGCTCAAATCGGGCATATATTTGAGCAGTCGCTTAAAGACTGGGGATGTGACGCGCATGCGGCGACGGCTCTACATCGAGACCCGGATCAAGGCGGACCTGGAGGACGTGTGGCAGGCCACCCAGGACCCGTTCCGGCACCAGCGCTGGGACCTGCGGTTCGGCCGCATCGAGTACCTCGCTCCGAGCGACGGCAGGCAGGCGTTCCGCTACGCCACGCTGGGCATCAGCGGCGTGGGGGTCAGCACGGGCAACCGGCACGGACCCGGCGGAGGCCGGACGTCCGCACTGCGGTTCGGCTCGGACCACCCGCTCTCGCCCATCCGCGCGGGGTCCGGCTACTGGCGCTACCTCCCGGCGGCGGACGGGGTCAGGTTCCTCACCTCGTACGACTACCGCCCGCGCGTGCTGCCCGGCTGGGTGATGTGGTGGGCCACCGCATGGTCGTTCGACCGGTTGCGCCTGTGGCTGGAGACCGGCAGGACGCCGGAGCGTTCGCTGCGCCAGGCCCTGGCCGAGGCCGGCGCGCGAGCGGCCTCGGCAGCGCTCGCCGCCGCCGTCCTGCCGCCCCTGGCCGCGCTCGCCGTGCTCGCGGCCGCCCTGGCCCTGCCTCCGTTGCCGGGCACTCCAGCGGCCCGCCGCTGCCTGCACCGCCCACCCGAACGAGACAGACGACGGATTGGAGCACCATGCCCTCGATCTTCCAGCGTGCGCTCGGCGACGACTTCGCCCGCCTCCACCCCCGGCTCCAGCGCCGGTTCAGCGTCGGGCTCGACAGCGGCGAGGCGTGCATAGGCAGGGGCGTCATGAACCGCGTATGGAACGCCGGCCTCCACATCCGCCCGTTCCTGGCCCTCGGCAGCCGCAGAAACGTGCTCGTCCAGGATGTCGGAGCGGACATCCCATTCCGGATCGAGAACTACCCGTACCTCGACTCGTACGGCCGCGAGACCGTCACGTTCGTCCGCACGTTCCCCCGCGGCCGCTTCGACGCCACCATGATCTACGACGCCGCCGGCGCCCAGGTCGTCGACTATTTGGGCACCCACCAGCACCTGGCCACCCCGCTCGCCCTCTCCGTCGACGAGCGGGGCGGGCTGGTCATCCGCTCAGGACGCCAGCGCTTCCTCGAAGGCCCGCTCGCCGTCACCATCCCGCCTGCCGCCACGGGCACGGCGGTGGTCAGCGAACACTTCGACGAGGAGACGGAGCGGTTCAGGATCGCGGTGACGGTGTCCAACCCGTGGCTGGGCCGGATCTTCGGCTACTGGGGCAGTTTCACGGCCGAGTACGTGGACGTCGCGGAGCACGGCGTCCCCGCCGGCGTGCGGCCGAGTCGAGAGGACGCCCGCTGCTGACGCGTAAGGTGACCCGGTGGCCGACACACGTACAAAGCTGCTCGAAGCCGCGCTCGTGACGCTGAGGAAGCACGGCATAGCGGGCGTCTCAGCCCGTACGATCGCGGCCGAGGCGGGGGTGAACCAGGCCCTGGTCTTCTACCACTACGGCAGCGTCGACCAGCTCCTCGCGGCCGCCTGCGAGCACGGCGCACGGCAGCGCATAGCCCTCTACCGCGCCCGCTTCGCCGCCGTGACCACCCTCCGCGAGCTCCTCGACCTCGGCCGGGCCCTGCATGCGGAGGAACGGGCGGAAGGGAGCGTGGCGGCGCTGGCCCAGCTGCTCGCCGGCAGCCAGACCGACCCGAAACTCGCCCCGGCCACCACCACCGGCCTCAACCTGTGGATCGAGGCGGTGGAGCAGGCGCTGACCAGGGTGCTGGCGAAGTCGCCGCTGGCCGAGTTCGTGGACGTGTCCGGGCTGGCCAAGGCCACGGCGGCGGCGTTCGTGGGCCTGGAGCTCTACGAGGGCGTGGACCCGGACGGGGCGAACCAGGCGTTCGACGCCCTGGAGGGCCTGGCCACGCTGGCGACGGCCCTGGACGACATGGGCCCGCTGGTACGCCGCGCCGCCCGGGCACGCCTTCGCCGTCAGTCGTAGTAGCGAACTTCCAGAACGTTGCCGTCGGGGTCGGGGAAGTAAATCGTCTCCGGCGCGATGCCCTGCGCGCCGAACGAGCTGGTGCCGGTGCCGGTGATCTCGACCCCGTGCTGCTTCAGCCTGACCTGGAGCGCGTCGAAGTCCTCCTTGCCGACGGCCAGGCAGAAATGGTTGATCGGATGCCCGGCGCTCCCCTTGACCCCGGTGCCCTCTTCCACACCTCTGGAGGCGTCGTACTCCATCAGGTCGAGGATGGTCCCGGCGGACACCCGCACACTCGGAAAGGCCGCCTTCCCCTCACGGAACTCCTCCGCCCGCACCCCGGGCAGACCGATCACCTGCTCGTAGAACCGCAGGGAGCTGAGCTGGTCGGAGACCCAGCACACGAGATGGTCCAGGCGTACGTCCATGCATTCCTCCGCTCATTCTGCCGCCGATCTCGCTGTCCACCTGCCGGTGCGAGCTGGTTGGACGCGATTCGGCGGCTGACACCCGCCCCCCGCCGTACCTCGTACCTGAAATAATGAAAGAGCCGGATGACAGCGAAGTAAACACGGCAGCTCGAACTGACCCGCCGCCGCGCTTTTTCGTGGCGCCGCCGATTAAGCCGGAAGATTATTCACAGAGGCCGCGCGGACGTCAGCGTTGCCAGACCATGAGGTCCATGGTCAGATAGTCGCTGGCCGAGTCCACCACGTCCGTCACCTTGACCAGGCCGATCGTGTTGTCGGTGAACGTGCAGATCAGCTTGCCCTTGGCCTCTTCTATCGGGATTTCCTTGGTGTATCTGGTGTTGTCGACACACGCCTGGTAGGTGCCGCGTTCGCCCTGGGCGAGGATGGCCATGTTGTCGGCGCACAGGTAGTAGCCGCTGCAGTACTCGAGGTCGCCGCCGTCGGTCTTGGGGTGCATGGGATCGTTGGTGAAGCTGACCTCGTAGTCCACGGTGACGTCGATGCCCTTGTACGTGCCCAGCAGCGTGCCGGGCGGTTTGCTGCCCACCGCGCCGTCCTCCGTGGCGGTCGGGCTCTGCTCCGGGACGGATGTTTCCGAGGACGGGGCCGCGGCTTCGCGGGTCTGGGTGACGGTGACGGTCACGTTGGGGCTCGCCTGCGCCTGCGGGTCGGCGGTGGCCGGCTCGCTTCTCGGCAGGAACAGGGCAGTCGCCGCGGCGGCCAGTACGGCCGCAGCCGCGGCGGTGCCTGCCAGGAAGCCGAGGCTCACCTTGCGGGGAGCTCGCGGGCCGGTGGGCACGGCCTCGTAGGCGGGCAGGACGCGACTGAGCGCCGGAGGCAGCCAGGCTCCCGACGCCGGCTGCGAGTGGGCCTGGAGTGCCGCCACCAGGTCACGGGGGGTCGGACGCTGGGCAGGGTCCTTGGCCAGGCAATGGGCGACCAGGTCGCGCAGTTGTGGAGGGCAGCCGTCGAGCTGGGGTTCGTCGTGGACCACCCGGTAGAGGACCGCCGCGTCAGGGCCGTCTCCGAAGGGTGGCCGGCCGGTGACGGCGTAGTGGATGAGCCCGCCCAACGCGAACACGTCGATCGCGGGGGTGCTGGGCTGGCCGAGCGCCTGCTCGGGTGCCATGAACACCGGTGTCCCCACGCGGACGCCGGTGCCGGTGAGCGGGGTGGCGTCGATGGCCTTGGCGATGCCGAAATCGATGACGCGTGGGCCGTCCGGAGCCAGGAGCACATTGGACGGCTTGAGATCGCGGTGAACGACTCCGGCCGCGTGAATGGCCTGCAACGCCTCGGCCACGCCGCAGGCGATGTTGAGCGCGGTCGCGGGCGGCAGCGGCCCATGTGTGGCCACGGCCTTGTCCAGCGAAGGACCCGGGACGTACGCGGTGGCCAGCCAGGGGCGCGCCGCGGTGGTGTCGGCGTCGATGACGGGCGCGGTGTAGAGGCTCTGCACCCTCTCGACCGCGGCGACCTCCTGCTGGAAGCGCTGGCGGAACTCGGCGTTCCTGGCGTACTCGGCATGGATCACCTTGACGGCGAGCCGCCTGCCGCTGGGGGTGGTGGCGAGATAGACCTGGCCCATTCCACCCGCGCCGAGCTGCGCCACCAGCCGGTAGCCTCCGATTTCCGCGGGATCGCCGGAGGACAAGGGGGCGAAGGGAGAGTCCACAGGTCAAATGTACCGATCATGGTAATGGGTCGCTACGGATTCAAGGAAGCGACTATGGGTTTGGCACTGCACACGGTTGTGCAATTGCGGGAAATATGAAGCCCGAAAAGGACGATCACGAAGAAGGCCGGCCGATGTCGCGAGTGGTCCCGTCGGCGATGGCCTGGAGTTTGTCCGGGTTGGCCACATTGTGGATGGTGATGATGCGCCCGTCGGCGTCGAAATCGAAAGTGACAGTGGCGACCACGCGGCCCAGACCGCTGAACACCATGCCCGGACCGCCGTTGACCTCGGCCAGTTCGGCGTTCATGTCGGCGGGATCGACGCCCTGATGTCACCCCCGGTCGCGGCGGCGAGGAAGCGCTCGGTGGCGTCGCGCTGGCGCGACCGGGCCGCGAGCTGGATCGCCGCCGCCATGCCCGCGTACCCCGCCCCCAGAGTCAGAACGTGGTGCGTGGCCGCCGTGCCGGTTTCGTGGTGTGTGGTCATCGTTGTGCCTTTCTGGTCATGCGGACCACCACGAGATGCAAGTTGCTCGCCGGTTCGTGACATGGGACCGATGTGACGTGCGACACAGCGGCCCTGCGGCGATCAGTTGCGGATTGCACGCAGTCGCGGTTAGTCGCCGTGGTTCGGCACAATTACCGATGTGCGAGTTGAATTGCTCGGGCCGTTCGAGGTCCGGAACCCCGATGGGGCCGTGGTGGAGGTTCCTGGGATCCGGTTGCGGGCACTGCTCGCTGCACTCGCCCTCGAACCTGGCCGGATCGTCACGCGTGCGAGGCTGGTGGACTGGATCTGGGGGGAACAGCCGCCCGCGGACGAAGTGAATGCCTTGCAGGCGTTGGTGTCCAGGCTGCGCAGGGTGTTGCCGGACGGTGTGATCGAGGCCGATTCCGGCGGGTACCGGCTGGCCGTGGCTCCTGATGCCGTGGACGTGAGCCGGTTCGAGCACCTGGTCGGTCAGGCCCGTGCCGCCGAGACTGCGGCACGGGCGGATCTGCTGCGCTCGGCCTTGGCATTGTGGCGTGGTACGGCCATGGCTGACCTCGCGCTGCAAGGCAGCGAGGCGTTCGACGCCGCGGTCGCGCGTCTGGACGAACTCCACGTCGCCGCGCTCGGGGATCGGGTCGATGCGGACATTCGCCTCGGCCGTGGCTCGGAGCTGGTCTCCGAGCTGACCGAGCTGGTCGCCACGTATCCGCTGCGGGAGGGTTTCGTGGCGGCGCTGATGCGGGCGCTCGCCGAGGCGGGGCGTGGGAATGAGGCGCTGACCGTGTACCAGCGGACGCGCGAGCGGCTCGCTGAGGAGTTGGGCGCCGACCCATCGGCCGAGCTCTCCGCGCTGCACACCGCGTTGCTCCGTGGCGAGCTGGGCGAGCGGGCGGAGAACCGCAGGACGAACCTGCGCGCCGAGCTGACGAGTTTCGTCGGCAAGGACGATGACATTGCCGCGGTCGCCGTCTTGTCCATCGGGCACCGGCTGGTCACCTTGACGGGGGCGGGTGGCGCCGGCAAGACGAGACTGGCCACGGAGACCGCGCGGACGATGCTCGGCGAGCTGCCGGATGGGGCGTGGCTGGTCGAATTGGCCTCGGTGCGGGCAGGCGGTGAGCTGGCGCAGGCCGCCCTTACCGCGATCGGCCTGCGTGACCAGGCAGTGCTCGGTGACGCGCGGGCCGGGGAACCGATGGATCGGCTCATCACCGCGGTCCGAGAGCGCGCGATGTTGCTGATCCTGGACAACTGCGAGCACATGATCGAGGAGGCCGCGGCTTTCGCGGATCAGCTTCTGGGGGAGTGCCGCAGGCTGCGGATCCTGGCCACGAGCAGGGAACCGCTCGGCATCACCGGGGAGGTGCTGTGGCAGGTCGAGCCACTCGCGCTGCCCGCGCGGGGAGCGGACCCCGCAGAGGTCGGGTCCTCGCCCGCGGTGCGGCTGCTGCGGGACCGCGCGAGTCTGGTGCGCAAGGACATCGGCTCCGACGCCCACGCCTTGTCGGCCATGGCGCGGATCTGCCAGGCGCTCGACGGGATGCCGCTGGCGATCGAACTGGCCGCGGCACGGCTGCGCACCATGTCCATCGATCAGCTGGCACGCCGGCTCGATGACCGGTTCCGGCTGTTGACCAGCGGCAGCCGTACGGCGCTTTCCCGGCACAAGACGCTGCGCGCGGTCGTGGACTGGAGCTGGGATCTGTTGACCGAGGCCGAACGTGGCGTGCTGCGGCGGCTCTCGGTGTTCTCCGGCGGGGCGAGCCTGGAAGCGGCCGAACGGGTGTGCGGGGACGCGGCATCCGCCGGCGAGCAGGTGCTCGACGTGCTGACCGCGTTGATCGAGAAGTCGCTGCTGGTCGCCGACGCCGAGGGCGCGCCGCGCTACCGGATGCTCAACACCATCAGGGAGTACGCGGCGCACCGGCTCACCGAAGCCGGGGAGAGCGAGCCGGCACGCCGGGCGCACCTCGCCTACTTCACCGAGCTGGCCGAGACGGCCGAGCCGCACCTGCGCCGGGCGGAGCAACTGAAATGGCTGGCCACGCTCGAGGCCGAGCACGACAACATCAGTACGGCCCTGCGCGGGGCGATCGCCGAGGGCTGGGCCCAGGAGGCGATGCGGCTGGTCGGGGCCGCGGGCTGGTACTGGTACCTCAGTGGGCACAGGACCGAGGGCACCGAGCTGAGCATCGCGGCGGCCTCGCTGCCCGGTGAAGTGTCCGATGAGGTGCGGGCGCTGGCGTACACCGTCGTGACAGTGTTCATGACCTCCGGGCCCGGCCGCGATCAGTATCAGGCGCAGGAATGGATTCACAAGGCGCACCGGTTCACCCAGCGCAGCGGGCGTCGCCACCCTATGCTCGGGTTCGTCGCGCTGTGGGAGCGGATGCTGCAGGAGCCGACGGATTTCCTGCCCGTGTTCGAGCCGCTCGTCGCCGACGACGATCCCTGGGTGCGCGCGCAGGCCAGGCTCACTCGTGGCCGATTTCGGCTCACGCTCGGCGGCGACGAGACTGACGTGGACATCGACGCCGAAATCGCCCTTGCCGAGTTCCGCACGCTGGGTGACCGGTGGGGGATCTCGTTCGGGCTCACCTTCCTGGCCGATCGGCTCGCCATGCGCGGCGAGTTCGCACGCGCGTGTGAGCACTACGAAGAGGCGGTCGCGGCGCTGACCGAGATCGGCTCGACCGAGGACGTGATCGGCCTGCGGGCGCGGCAGGCTCAGCTCCACTGGCTGCTCGGCGATGAGCGATCCAGCACCTCCGCCATGGCCGAAGCGCAGCGGTGCGCGAGCGGGATCACCTGGCCGGACACGCTCGCCGAGCTGGAGCTTTCGAAGGCGCGGCTGGCGCGCCGGCGCGGCGAGCCGGACCAGGCACACCAGCACCTGGCCACGGTGCAGGCGATGCTGGACAACGAGGAAGTGGGCGAGCTCTCCCGCGCCCAGGCCATGGACCTGTACGGCTACCTCACCGAGGATCTCGACAAGGCCCGCGGGCATCGGAGCGAGGCGCTCAGCGCGGCCGCGGCGACGGCGTATCCGCCGCTGATCGCCGAGGTGTTGATCGGGATCGCGGATCTCGCACTGCGCCAGGGGCAGTACGAGCAGGCCGTGCGATTGCTCGCGGCGAGCGACGGCGTGCGCGGCACGCCGGACCGTTCGCACCCGGACGCTTCCAGGATCGCCGCGGACACGCGTAATCGCCTCGGTGAAACCGTGTTCACCGAGGCGACCCACGCCGGCCGGCAGCGGGATTGGCGTGAGCTGGCCGAGATCACACTCGCTTCGTGAACGCCGCGCGCGCCCACAGGTAGCCGATCAACGTGAGCCCCAGGCACCATGCGACGGCCGCGATGGCCGAGCCCGCCGACGCGGTGCCCGTCAGCAGCCCGCGCAGGGTTTCGATGATCGAGGTGAACGGCTGGTACTCGGCGAACTGCCGCGCGCCAGGCCCCATCTTGTCGGCCGGCGCGAACGCGCTGCTCAAAAAGGGAAGGAGCATCAGCGGGACAGCGGCGAAGCCCGCGCCTTCCGGCGACTTCGCCGCGAGACCGAACGCGACGGTCAGCCAGCCGATCGCCACCGTCGTCAGGACGACGATACCGATCACGCCGAGCCACTCCAGGAAATTCGCCGACGGCCGGAATCCCATCAGGAACGCGACCCCGATGATGAACGCGATGGCCACCAGGCTCCGTAGCGTGGTCACGATCACGTGCGCGTTCAACACCGCGGCCCGGGACACACTCATGACGCGAAGCCGGTTGATGAGCCCGGTCGTCATATCGGAATTCACCGCGGTCGCGGTGGGGCCGATCCCGTAGCAGATGGTCGTCAGGATCAGCCCCGGCGTCGCGTAATCGATGTAGTTGACGCCGACGTTGAACGCGTCGCCGAGTATGTAGACCATCAGGAACATCAGCACGAGCGGCATGAGCAGGGCGTTGAACATCGCCACCGGATTCCTGGTGGCGTGTCGGAAATTACGCCGCAGCATGGTCGAGGAATCCGCCAGGGTGGCCGAGATGACACTCATTATGCGCTGACCTCCTTGTGCGCGTGACCGGTAAGTGCGAGGAAGACGTCATCCAGGTCCGGTGTGTGCACCGACAATTCCTCGACGTCGATGGAGTGGGCGTCGAGCCGGTCGAGCAGGGTGCGCAACGACCTCACCCCGCCGTCGCCGGGCACCCGCAAGGCCAGCTCTTCGTCGTCCCTTGAGGCCCCGTGCAGGACGCGTGCCGCGGCGTCGAGCTCGTCCCGATCGATGAACCGCAGCCGGATGTGGCTGCCGGGAACCCGGCGCTTGAGCTCGTCGGCGGTGCCCTCGGCGACCAGCCGGCCCTGATCGAGTACGGCGATACGGTTGGCGAGCTGGTCGGCCTCCTCGAGATACTGGGTGGTGAGGAAGATGGTCGTACCGTCGGCGACCAGTTCCCGGATGATCTCCCACATGGTGCGGCGGCTACGCGGATCGAGTCCCGTCGTGGGCTCGTCCAGGAAAATGATCTGCGGGTCGCCGACCAGCGTCATGGCGAGGTCCAGCTTCCGACGCATGCCGCCGGAGTAGGACGCCGCCAGCTTGCCCGCCGCTTCAACCAGATCGAACTGGTCGAGCAACCGGCGGGCGATTCGGTTGCCCTGCGCCTTGGGCAGGTGCAGGAGGTCCGCCATCAGCAGCAGGTTCTCCTCGCCGGTGAGCAGGCCATCCACCGAAGCGAACTGCCCGGTGACCCCGATCGCCGCGCGCACCGCCCTGGTTTCCGTGACCACGTCGTGCCCGGCGACGACCACCTTCCCGGCGTCGGGAGTCAGCAGCGTGGTCAGCACGTTCACCGTCGTGGTCTTCCCGGCGCCGTTGGGCCCGAGCAGGGCGAAGATCGTGCCGGCCCGGACATTCAGGTCGATGCCGTCGAGCACGGTCTTGTCTTTGTATGCCTTTCGCAGGCCCGCGGCCGCAATGGCTGAACCGTTCATGGCGTCCACCATCGCCGACCGCTCTGATACCGGACCGTTGCCGTGCTGACGCGGCCGCTGACACGAGACCTGATCGCCACCGGGCCTCCGCCGGCCTGGCGCCGCCCGACGACATCACCGCCGGCAACCACAGTCCGCCGGGCAGCACTGCTCAGAGCGCGAAGTCCAGCGCGTACTCCTGGTAGACCCGCTCCTGGATCGCCCGCGCCCTGGGCGCGTACGCCGGGTAGAAGGCCTTGCCGCATTCCAGGTCGGCCAGTGCCGCCGTCACTTCCTTGGCCAGGTACGGCTTGGCCTGCTCGGGCGTCAGCCGGGGCAGCACGACCGCACCCTTCGGAAACGAGCTCTTGCTCTGGGTCCTGGCGACCTCGGTGGCTTGCTTGGTGAACGTGGCTCGTCCCCGGTCGGCCAGCACCGTCGGCCGGGCCTCGGCGATCTTCAGGCAACTGCCGAACTTCTTGCCCAGTGCGGCCAGCTTCTTGTCGGTGTCGAGCTCGCGCAGCCCCCTGTCGAGCGCCGCGTTCACATCGGCGAGGAAGTCGGCCTCCGAGGTCACCGTCTTGCCCAGCACAGACTTGACAGCTTTGGCGAAACACCCCTCGCTCGCGGCCCGCCAGGCCTTGAGGTCCTTGGCCGACAGCGACATGAGGAGCTTGTTGTTCCTGCTCTCCCCCATGTCCCGGTCGACCGCGGGGTCGCCGGGGAAGACCAGCTTGGACCAGACGCCGAAGCCGTACCTGGCGCGGTAGGCCCGCAGCGCCTCGTAATCGCCCGCGAGCCGGGCGCGTTCCTCCTTGGTCCGCTCGCGCTTGAGCACCTTCTCGGGGAGGTACGTGAGGCCCTGCTCCTTCATGCAGTCGGCCCGCATCGACTCGATCTTGGCTTTGTTGTCGTAGGCGGCCTCGGTCTCCGGCGTGGCCAGGCCTCCGAACGAGGTCACGAGCAGGGCGGCAGCGACCGCCTTGGCAACGAACATGATGGTTTCCCTTCGTCATCCGGACATGCGAAACAGAACTCACGGCGCGGAAAGCGCCGGATCGGGGAAAGTGCTCAGCAGGGGATGCGCAGCCGCGAGGCCTTGGCCGACACTTCCGGCAGGCCGGCGGCCAGATCGGCGGTGAGCACGGCAGTGCCCGTCGCCGTACCCTTCGGGGTGGTGTAGACGCCGCCGGGCGTCTTGACCTGGACGTCCGTGGTGTTCACCGTGCGCTCGCCCAGGTAGCGGTAGGTGCGCCGGTCGAAGATCAGCTCAGAGCGGCGGCCCTTGCCCTCCTCCATGGCCACCGCGATGCCCGGCCGGCCCGCCGCGTCCACCGCGTCCGGAATCAGGCGGATCCCGTCGAGGCCGGACGCCACCTGAAACAGCGCGGCGCTCAGGCTCGGGCGGACCACGGACTCCGCGACCAGCTGCTTGAGCTCCGACCACATGCGCAGCGGATCCGTGCCTGCCTGGGCAGCGAGCTTCGCGCGCACCCCTTCGACATCGGTGGGCCAGGCGCTCAGCCGCACATAGGCACGCTGACCAGGGCAGGACGACTCGTACAGGGTGTCCTCGACGCCTTTGTCCCACAGCCACCTGGGCACCGGGCCCGTGGCGGATTCGGCCCGCTCGCGGTTCAGCCAGGGCTTGCCGGGGTCCGCGGGTTCCCAGCGTTCCTCGTCCGCGGTCACGAGGGCGGTCAGTAGCTGCTTGGTCGACGGGTTCTGCGTGTGCAGCATGCGCTGGACCCGCGTTTTGGTGTGCACGTACTGACCGGGCCCCGGCACCAGGTCCCGCTGGCCGGCGGCGGCCCGCGCGGCTCGCTCCAGCAGCACCTGAGCGCTCGCCGGAGGCGCGCCCAGCGGAGCCTCCTGCCCGCCCAGGCCCACCTGAGCAGCGATGATCACCGCGGTGAGCGCCGCCGCCAGCACACCGACCGCGGCCAGCCGGAGGGTGTAGCGGCGCCGGGCGTGCGCCAGCCGGAACCGGAGAGGGCGTCGGCGTTCTGGCCGGGCGATCCGGGACATCAAGGCGGCGCGGGCGATGGTCAGGTCACGCTCGGTGGCCTCGGAAGTGTCCGCCCACAGGTGCCCGAGCTCCCTCATCTCATCCATGATCGGTTCCTTCCAGCGCCTGGCGGATCTTGTTGCGCGCCCGGTTGAGCCGTGAGCGGACCGTCCCGATCGGGATGTCCAGCGCTACGGCCACCTCCTCGTAGCTCAACCCCACCCAGGCCACCAGCAGCAACGTGTCCCGATCCCCGGCGCGCAGCCCGGCGAGTGCCGCGACCAGCGGCCGGTTCACCGCCAGCGTTCCCACTCCGTCCTCCACCCGAGCGCCACTGATCTCCGCCGGATCCAGGCCGCCACGCGCATACGCCCGATACCTGGCCAGCTCGCGGCGCCGCCGCTTGCCGATCACGTTCGAGGCGATCCCGTACAGCCAGGGCCGGGCATCGGCCTGGCCGGGCCGATAGCGATGCCGGTGTTCGAACGCCGACAGGAACGTCTCGGACACGACGTCCTCGGCCGAGTCCCGACCAAGCCTGCGGGCCGCGTAGCGGTGCAGAGCGGGCGCGTGCCGGTCGAACACCGTGGCGAACGCCTCCGGATCCCGTAACGATCGGCGGATCAGATCGTCGTCGGCGGCCTCGGCAATCGCCGGTTCGGCCATGAACTGGTCAGCTCCTTCACGTGGCGCCTGGGCGCGGCAGCGGGCAGATTCGCCGGTATTTACCGCTGCTCGGCCGAAAAGTTCACGCCCGCTGGTCTGCCTCGCACCACTTCACCAGCCCCGCACGACCGGATGAAGCATCTCCTCCAAGAGATCCCGCTCGATCCGGCGCTCTAACTGCGGCGTCAACGTAAGCGGCCATGGCCGGTCGGCAGTCAGGAACTGCGATGCTCGCCGTTTGTGACGCTGGACAATACTATGAGTAATGATATAGTCACGCTTTGCTATGGAAATCATCAGCGGACTGCCGCGTCACGTGGCCTGCGTGATGGATGGGAACGGCCGGTGGGCCGCGCAGCGATCGCTGCCACGCACCGCAGGCCACGAGGCGGCAGAGGCCGCCGTGATCGACATCATCGAGGCAGCGCGCTCGGCCGGCATCAAGTGGTTGAGCCTGTACGCCTTCTCCACCGAAAACTGGCGGAGGCCGGCAAGCGAGGTCGACATTCTGATGAGGCTCGTGCGCCGGGCCATCCGCAAGCACGCACCGGCGTTGCACGCGCGGGGCGTCCGGTGCAGGTTCATGGGCATGTCCGATCCGAGGATCCCGGGGCCCCTGATCCAGGACATCACCGATCTGATGACGCTTACCAGCGACAACAGGCAAATGACGCTGACAGTCGCCTTCGATCATGGGGGACGCCGCGACATCGTGGAAGCTGCCCGTTCGCTGATCCACGCCGCCGTACCGGCCGAGCAGGTCACCGAGGCCACCTTCGCCCGGCATCTCCCCTACTCCGACACGCCGGATGTGGACCTGGTCATCCGTACCTCCGGAGAGCAACGAATCTCCAACTTCATGCTCTGGCAAGTGGCCTACGCCGAATGGGTCTTCCCACAGGTGCTTTGGCCGGACTTCCGCGCGACCCACCTCTGGGAGTGCCTTGAGGCCTACCGATCGCGCCAGCGCCGGTTCGGCGATGTCCACCGGTCGACCGCCACTACGGGAGAGGAATCTCGATGACCCAGACCACCGCAGAGGAGACCGTCGACGTCTTCGGTCCGGACTCGATGCTGCGCCGCCTCGTCAACGACGCGCGGTGGGGCCTCGCGGTGGCCCGCGCCACGGTGCTGGAAGCCGCGCACCCACAGATCGGCGCAGCGTTGATCGAAAACTCGACGTTCGTGACACATCCGTGGCGGCGTCTGCGCAACACGTTGGTGAGCACGCAGCGAATCCTCGATCCGGACCATCACGTTCGCAACCGGGAGGCAGCCCGCCTCAACCGCCTGCACGCCCGCATCTCGGGCACCGACCCGCAAGGCCGCCGCTACGACGCGACGGACGCCCAAGCACGCGTCTGGGTGGTGGCAACCCTGTTCGAATCGACCGTGACGATGTATCGGCTGAGCGGCGAGTCGCTCGACGGGCCGGCCCTGGAACAGCTCTACGCCGAGTTCCGTACGTTTCTGACCTTGCTCGAGGGCGACAGCGACCAACTCCCCGCGACGTTGCAGGAGTTCTGGCCCTACTACGACGGCATGGTCGACCATCACCTGGAGAGCACCGAGGCGGTGCGCGTCATCCTCTACCGGCTCTTCGCCAACCTGCCCGCACCGCCCTTGCTGCGCAGCCATCCCGCGGTGTGGGCCGCGGGCCGAGCCGTGGCAGGCCCGGTGGCCGCCGCGATCACCATCGCCTCGCTGCCGGAATCCTTCTGCCGACGTGTCGCCCTGCCTGACCTCCCAGGGGCGCGGGCGCTCATGCACGGGGCCTACCTGACCGCCGGACTCGCCACCCGCCTGCTTCCCGACGGCTGGGCGCACGTCGACTCGTTCATGAGCCTGCTGGATCCCGACCATGCCAGTGGTTCTGGACCATGGGGGACCGTACGCCGCAAGGCGGGCCAGGCCGCGGCCATGCTCAGACTCATCACCCCCGCTCCCGACAAGATCAACCAAGCCACACGCTCAGCTGACCAGTTCTTCGCCGAGGTCCTGGACCAGACCGGCGACGGACACCTCGCCTGGCCTGACCTGGCGGCCATGGCAAGAGAGATCGCCACTCGGCTCGACCTGGGCGAACAGGACGAGGAGCGGCTCTACAACGCCTACGCCGCGTGGTGGCGGGAGTTGCAGACCAATCTCGACACCGACGGCGACGGACGCGTCACACGACAGGAATACGCCGGCGCAGCCGCTTGTCTGCCCAGCTCCGGACTAGTCAAGATCGCCGACGTCCTGTTCGATGCCACCGATATCGACGACGACCAGGCGATCGACGCACAGGAATACCAGAAGTTGTTCCGCACGGCCTTCCACCGCGACCTGACCGGCAGAGCCGACAGCTACTCGCGCAGCGACTTCGTCAGACAGTTCCTGTCGTTCATGTCCGGACAGCAGCGCTCGATCGCCTACAACTCCCTCCTGTCCTAGTTAGAGATGGACGGAACCGGCGAATGAGTACACCCCTGAACGACCTCCCGCCCCTCGACGGCGGAAACGGCGGCGCCGCGCGTCGGCTCACGCTTCTCCGGGGCGCTCCGCTCCCGGCAACAAATCCTTAGGACTGGAGGTCGTTGGAGAGGTTGATCCGGATCTCCGTGTTGCGGTATCCGGCGCGCAGGAACGCGGCCGCCATCGGCGCGTTGCCCACGTCGGTGGTGGCGGTGATACGCGGCTCTCCGTTGGCCGCGTGCATGCGGGTGATCTCGGCGAGCACCTCGTCCACGTATCCGCGCCCCCGGAACTCCGGGACCACCCCGAGATACCCCACATTCACGCTGTACGGCGTCGCCGAGGGGATCGCCATGCCTGCCACCTCCCCCTCGTGCGTATAGGCGATCCGCCACCACTCCCGCTTGCCCGGCGCTCCGAGATAGAAGTCCATCTCTTCGCGCGCGGTCGCGTCCACGCCCTTGACCGCCAGGCTCGCCCGGGTCTGAGCATCCAGGCTGCCTTCGGCGATTCTCCTGAACACCACCAGGAACTCCTCGTCGGACGCCTCTGCGAACCGCAGCACGCCGGCTGCCGGGGGCACCCCGTCGGCCGGCGCCCACTCGAACTGCAGCCGCTCCACCTCCCTGGTGAGGCCGGCCGCGTGTGCTGCCGCTCGCCGCCATTCCACGGCCGCCGAGATGGCCGGATCGTCACGCCAGCCGCCGGCCGCCTTGATCGCGTACTGCACCGGCCGCGGGAACACTGCCAGCGCGGCCCTGATCAGTTCGGCGGCGACGGCGGTACGCTCACCCACTGCGGGATCCACGTCGAGGCAGTCGAGCGCGACCGGGTACGCGCTGTCCCTCGGCCCCCACCACAGCGCCCGTCCCACGACCCGGTCGCCGACCTCGGCGATCCACGTCCACTCCGGCCGGTACATGTTCTCGCCCAGTTCTGCGAGGTAACGGTCGGCGGGGATCCAGCCGACGGGCTCGGTCACGACCCACGCGGTCACACGGTCAAGGTCAGCAGGGACGATTGCACGATAGGAGATCACCTGCAGAGGTTAGCGAGCTTTTGTCGCACCCATGGCCCGACCTCAATGGTGATCAGCCCTCTGGGCTGCCGGCCGACCAGCTCCCAAACGGTGATCAAGGCTCGACTATCCTGACAAATGCCCTGGACCGATTTCCACACGTCCGGTTCGTCGGCTCAGCTGGAGGTCGCCTGTGAGTTCCGAAGGTCGAACGCGGGCCAGGTTCATCCTGCTTGGGCCGGTGGAGCTGCAGACCGATACCGGGCACGTCGTCCTGACCGGCAAGCAGGGGGCGTTGCTGACGATCCTGCTGCTGAGCGCCAACCGCGTCGTGTCGGTCCAACGGCTGGCGGAGTCGCTGTGGGGCGAGCCGCTGCCCAGTTCCCCTTCCTCTCGCGTCAGGATGCTGATCTCCGACCTCAGGAGGACGTGCATCGCCGCGGGAGACAACCTGATCCGTACGCAGCGGCCCGGGTACGTCGTGCGGCTGACGCCCGACCAGCTCGATCTGGCCAGGTTCCTCGACGGTGTTGCGCTGGCCCGCAAGGCGGCGGCCGGAGGTGACCCGGAGACCGCGGTGACCCGCTACGACGAGGCGTTGAGCCTCTGGCACGGAGCACCGCTGGTGGGGATCGACGGCTCCTTCGTTCAGGCGGAAACGGCCAGGCTCGAGGAGCTACGGTTGGGAGCGGTGGAGGAGCGGGCCTCGGTCATGCTTGGGATGGGCAGATACGCCGAAGCCATCACCGAGCTCACCGCCGTCATCGCCGACCATCCCCTGCGTGAGGCCGCACACGGTCAGCTCATGCTCGCGCTGCACCGGAGCGGCAGGCGTGCCGACGCTCTGGCGGTCTACCGGACACTACGGGAACGGATCATCGAGGAATTGGGGCTGGAGCCCGAACGCGACCTGCAACGGCTCCACCAGCAGATCCTCACCTCTGACACCGTGCCCGAACCCCGGGGCACCGCGCTGGAAACCTCCGACACCACTCCGGAACCGCCACGTCATCAGCCAGATCCTGTGGCCGCGCCGGTCCCCCGGCAGCTGCCTGCTCCGCCACCGCACTTCGTCGGCCGTGAACGAGAACACGCCGAGCTGGATCGCCTCGCCCGCGACCGGGCCAAGAACAGGGTGGCCATCGCCGCCATCAGCGGCACCGGGGGAATGGGGAAGACCTCGCTGGCCCTGCGCTGGGCGCACGACAACCTCGAACTCTTTCCCGACGGCCAGCTCTACGTCAACCTCCACGGATTCGACCCGAGCAGCGGCCCGCTGCCGGCCCATGTGGCGCTGCGCCATTTTCTCGGTTCTCTCGGTGTCCCGGCGGCGGCCATCCCTGCCGGGGAGGAGGCCCAGGCCGGGCTCTACCGGTCGCTGGTCGCGGGCCGCCGCCTGCTCGTCGTCCTTGACAACGCCCGCGACGTAGAACAGGTCGAGCCGCTGCTCCCCGGCAGCCCTGGCTGCGTCGTAGTGATCACCAGCCGCAACCGCCTCCCGGGCCTGAACGCCACCCGCGGTGCGAGTCTGATCGGGCTGGACGCTCTCACGCGCGCCGAGACCCGCCGCTTGCTCGGCCGCCACCTGGGCGAATCGAGGATCGACGCGGATCCTGACAGCGCGGCCGTCCTCGTGGAGCACAGCGACGGCCTCCCCTTGGCAATCAGTGTGCTCACCGCACGCGCCGCCATGCACCCCGGCTTTCCCCTGTCGGTCCTCGCCGAGGAGCTGAGCAGTCCCGCCACCCGCCTCGACGCCCTGCAGGCCGGCGACCTGAGCACGGACCTCCGGGCCACGTTCACCTCCTCGTACGAGGCCCTCCACCCCGCCGCCGCCCGGCTGTTCGCGCTTCTGGGACTGGCGCCGTGGCCGGACATCAGCCTGCGATCGGCCGCCGCGCTCGCCGGCCTGCCCGCCTCCCGCACCAGGGTGTTGCTGCAGGACCTCGAAGCCGCCAACCTGATCCAGCAGCACCGTCCCGGGCGGTACCGCACGCATGATCTGGTCCGCCTCTACGCCGCCGAACGCGCCGAGTCCGACCGGCCCGATCACGAGCGAGCGGAGGCGCTGACCCGCCTGGTCGACTCCTACGTGCGCACCGCGTGTGCCGGCGACCGGCTGCTGTACCCCAACCGTCCATTCGCCGCGCGGATCTCCGCCGAGCCCGTGCAGGAAGAGTTCGAAGACGCCGCGTCGGCCTGGGCCTGGTTCGAGGACGAGCAGTCCAGCCTCATGGCGGTACAGCGGCTGGCCACAAAGCTGGGTATGGACGTGGCCGTCTGGCGGCTGGCATGGGCGATGGACACGTACCACAAGCGGTGCCAGCACGAGGTGCGCATCGAGTCCTGGCAGACGGCCCTGGCCGCCGCCGAGCGACTGGGACACCCGAGCACCCGGGCCTTCGCCCACTGGTATCTGGGGTACGCCTACGCACAGGCCTCCCGCGCCGGCGACGGCCTGGAGCATCTGCTGCTCGCGTTCAAGCTGTTCGAGCAGGAGGAAGACCTCACCGGACAGGCGCACACCAGCCACACCCTTGGCTTCGCCTGGCTCGCGCGAGGCGAACCCGAGCGCGCGCTTCCTCATGTGGAGAACGCCCTGCGCCTCCAGCGGGAGCTCCGAGACCCCCTCTGGGAGGCCAACGCACTCAGCGCCGCCGGCTGGTGCCACGCCAAACTCGGCCATTACCCGAAGGCGCGATCGTACTGCGAGCAGGCTCTGGAGCTGTTCCAGAAGTACGAGGACTTGAACGGCGAATCCGCCACACTCGACAGCCTCGGCTACATCGCGCACTGGGCACGCCAACACGATCAGGCGCTCGGCTACTACGGCCGATGCCTCGAACTACGCGAAAGACTCGGCAACGCCTACCAGGGCGCCGACACCCTCGTTCGCATCGGCGATGTCCACCACGAAATGGGCCGGCCCACCGCCGCCCGCGACGCCTGGCAGCGAGCGCTCGATCTCTATCGCAAACAACATCGTGCGGCCGAAGCCGAGAACGTTCAGGAGAAGATCAGACGCCTTGCCGTACGGTCTTCCGCTCCAACCGGACCCTCAGGTCACGCGGCACCAGCAGACCGCTGAAGTCGGGCACGATTGCCGCGTCCTGCACCCGGGTCATGGTCATGCCGCTGACCAGCCAGGGCGTCGCCAACATCAGCTGCATCATGCCGAGCTGAGTCCCCACGCACACCCTTGGCCCGGCGCCGAAAGGCAGGTAGGTATGCCTTACGGGCGCGGCACGAGGCTCCAGCCACCGTTCGGGCACCAGCTGCTCCGGGTCGGACCACCAGCGTGGATCGCGATGCAGCCGATACAGGCTGAACAGCACCTGATCCCCCGTTTTGAGGCGCCATCCGTCGAGCTCGGTCTCCCGGCGTACGGTCCTGCCGATCAGCCAGGTCGGCGGCCACAGCCTGAGCACTTCCTTGACGAACGCCTCGGTGTACGGCAGATCCCCCATGACCGGGACATCGCCGGCCGAGGCGGCCTCGGCCTCCAGCCGGGCCAGCACGTCCGGCCGCGCACTGAGCTCGTACACGATCCAGGTGAGCGCGGCGGCCGGGACGCCCAGCGCGGCAAGCATGATCCCGCGCAGGAACCGCTCGATCTGCAGGTCGGACAGCTGCTGATCGCCCGAGGCGAGCAGCACGCCGAGAAGGTCGTGGGCGGACGAATCTCCGGACAGACGGCGGCGGCGCACGATGTCGGTCATGAGCGCCAGGAGCCGTTTGCGGGAGCGGGCGAAGCGCCGCACCTTGCGCGATGGCCACCACGGCGGGAGCTGCAGCGAGTCACGCGACAAAGGATCGATGGCCGCGACGTTCTCGGCCAATGTCTCCGGCACGCCTTCCGCATCGGCGCTCAGGCAGAAGTCGGCGGTCGCCCGGCCGAAGAAATCGGCCGTCATGGCGAGCACGTCCATCTCCCCGTCGCCGACGGTCTTGAGGAAGATCTCACGCAACCGCTCGGCGTGCGCCTCCGCCACCCTCCTGTGCAAACCCTGCCAGCCTGCGCGACGGGTCGTGGTCCACAGCTCGGCGTCGGCCGCCATCCGCTCAGTGTCCATGCTTCCCGCCAGCGGCGAATTCTCGGCAAGGAAGTCTTTGTTGGTCCTGGTGAGCAACGCATGCACCTGATCCGGTGAGGACACCACGATGGTGCGGGCATCGAACGAGAAAACGTCCCCGTATTCACGGTGACACCGTTCCAGAAAGCCGTTCCTGTCCCGGTCGTACTCCTCGGCGTTACCGAACAACCAGTGCCCTCGGGGCCCGGGCGGCCGCTCCGAACCAGCTGCATGCGTCACTCGTCGGCCCTCGGATCGTTAGTTGAAGAAGTTCCAGTAGGTGTACATGCCTCCCATACGGACCCGGCCCAGGACACGGACCGCTGCGTGTCGGATGTGCTTCATGCGTAACCTCCGTAGCGCGACTGACGTCACTGACCACGATCGATCATCGGGCGCATGATCTCCGCATGAATTCCGCCTGCCCCGACTCGCCGGATGACCCATTCGGCCACCAGCAGATTGATCACCCACGCGGCCCCTGTGAGTAACGCCCTGGGCAGCTCACTCGGCACCCCGAGGATGAGAATCCAGGGCAACTGGGTGAGCGCCTGCGTGCCGGCCCCCATGCCAATGGCATAACCCCGGACCATCCAGGCCCGATGCCGGGCAACGTCCCGCCGGCGGATCGCGGCGAAGCCGAGCACGATCGAGACGACCATCGCCGCGCCGAACACGAGCCTGAATCCGAGCAGGAGACCGCCGTCCTCGGGACGGCTATGGAAAAGCGCCATCCACATACCTGTGAGCGCCGCGAGAAGCCCGCAGCCAACGAGCAGCCGCCCAGCCCTCCGATGCCAGCCGTTCCTGCGGCGCCGCAATCGAGGGACGAACTGAAAGGCCCCCAGGATGCTGTACGCACTGACACAGAGAATGTGCAACGCCAGAGGCAGAGGCGCCGCGAGGGCCGGGGCCTCCGGCATGATCACGGGACCGCCGGCCAGTTCGGTCATGCGTAGGGCACCGGCGATCAGGGGAATGAGGCTGAGGGCGATCAACCCGGCAGGGACCCGCCACCCACCCCGTGCGCGGCCGCGCGGCGAACGCGCGGATCGTACCGCCATGCTCTCGTCGGTCATGTCCTGATGGTGACGGCCGACGCCATGGGAGTTCTTCAGCCGAAGAGCCCGACCCGAGTCGTCCGATCGACCACCGATCACTCGTACTTTCGGCTGAAGATCGCGGTCTCCCGTCGCCCCTTGTACCGCAGGACGATGACGGCGCACGTGAGCATGCAAGCGCCGAACACCGTGTCCCAAGTCACGCTCGAGAAGAGGACCAGGCCGAGGATGGCGGCTCGACCATCGGCTCAGCAGCCAGCCGAAAAGGGCGGTGCTTCCCGCTGCATAGGCCAGGCCAGGCAGGAGGCCCCGATAGCGGTGAGCGCTGTGCCATCGGCTCGCCCCCAGATCCGTCCTGTGCTCATCAGCGCCCCCGCGAGTCGTGTCAGCATGGTCGGCATGCTCGCCATCACTGTGTACACCGAGGACGGCAGCCGCTACGTCCGGGTGGCCGCAGAAGAACTCGCCGCACTGGTTCGCCGGCTCGGCCGGCAGGGCGACCGCTTTCTGGTCGTCCAGCGGATTCCCGACCTGCCCGACGTGTTCATCCAGGTATGGCACGAGGAGGGAAGCGACTACACGCTGGAGCACCGCGACGGCGCGCCAGACCGACACTTCCAAGTGACGCTCGACACGCCCGACCCCGTGATCGCGGCCATCACCGGCTGGGCACGTCTGGAGGACGACTGGGGTTCCGGGCTGAAGTGGACACCGCTGAACCTGGGCCACCCGGAGCCGGCGCCCCCGCTCGAACTTGACGAAGAGGATCGGCAAATGCTCGAGGCGCGCATCCGTACGGTGATCGTGGGCGGCTATGCGACTCGCGCACAGGTGGCCGAGATCGCGGAGGACTATCTCGTGTCAGGCGACCACCGGCCGGTGTCCGGCCGGCAGGCATGGCAGCTGACCGATCGGATGTGGCTGGAGCGGGTCCAGGAGCAGGCCTCCTGGGAGGGAGAAACGGACCCGGAACGGCTCACCAGAGCCTTCACGACCCTGGAGGCCACGGGCATCACCGCTCGGGAGAACTTCACCTGCTGCCGTTCGTGCGGTCAAGCGGAGATCGGAGGGGCAGGTTCCACGGACGCCCGCGGCTTCGTCTATTTCCACACACAGTGCACGGACTCCGCCGTGGCAGGACACGGACTCTCACTCCTGTACGGCGGCTTCGACGGCTCATCGGAAACGACCGCATCCATCGGCCGGCAGATCGTGGCCGCGCTCGAAGAAACCGGCCTTTCGGTGCAGTGGAACGGCCACCCCGACCAGACCATCACCGTCGGGCCCCTGGATTGGCGCAAACGGCTCATCGGATGAGGCGACCCTGCGGTGAACAGTCTTCGGCGTTCGAAATCAGCGATGAGTCACGCGACGCCGTATCTCAAGCGACGGAAGGGAAGCCACGGAGCACAGTTCTGGACGCCCTCGGTCACCCGGCAAGCAGTCTCAGACAGGGACCACCTGTACGGTTTTCCCGCACAGTCTGCTCATGTCGTCCTCATCAGAGGTCAGAACGATGACCGGGCGCATGCCGATGTCGCAGTGGGCGTCAGCACACCTTGAAGATGCTCTTCCAACCGACGACCGTCTTCTGCTGCGCGTTGCCCTTGGTGGGCAGCTCGAAGTGCACCCGCCCTCTGGCGTTGATCTGGTTGTGCATCCGGCCGCTCTGGCCGGCGCCGTACCACTTGTACGACCCGCGGTAGCGGAGGTTGGTCACGCCGCACTCGCTGATGACCTGTGTCTGGCCGGCGAAGCCCGGCTTTTCGTAGGCCACATACACCGAGTCGGGGCCCGCGGACATCGAGGCGTTGGCGGCACCGCCCATGATGGCGACCAGGGAGGCAGAGATGGCGGAGACGAGGGCAATTCTCTTGATGCTCTTCACGGCGATTCTCCGGATGTGTCTCAAATGATTACCAAAAGTATTCTTAATGTCACTTTGTGTAGAGAAACCCAGGACACTCACCTCGCCGCAGGAGCGGGCAAGGGACCGTCCCTTTCGTAGGTTTTCCTAACGAGAGGAACATATGGACCACCACTTCGGTAGGTGTCAAGTCAAGTGCGACAGGGACTCTGCCGAGGTGATCGCTAGGCGGCCTCCTGGGTGGGTTGGGATGCGCCGTTCTGGTCTTCTTCGGGCTGGTTGATGTAGGCGACCGTTGGGATCTTGGGCAGGCGGGGCGTTCGGGTGAATCGGTGGGATCT